>CBDUBX010000180.1:0-5413 GCA_965365495.1 uncultured Burkholderiales bacterium | reverse complement strand
GCGTTGTGGACGATGCCCTTGGCCTGGTCGGCGACGATCTCGACGAGGATCTCGACCGCCGCCTGGAAGCGCCCCGGAACACCCGGCGTCGCGCGGCGCGCGGCGCGCCACAGGAAGAACAGGCCGAGCGCGCCGCAGACGACCGAGAAGAACACCGAGTCCCAGGCGACGACGCCGAAGTCGACCGGGCCCGACGGCTCGCCGCTGCGCAGATGGGTCAAGTGGTGGACGATGTACTCGCCCGGTGTCGGGCCTTGTCCGTCTACAGCAGCAGCCATCTGTCGTCGTCCGTCCTATCGAGCCCGCGGGCGCCACGTCAGCGCCGCGAGGGTTACCGCCACACCCACCACCAGACCTGCCAGCAGCGCCGGCCAGACCAGCGGCTGCACGATGCGGTTCGCGAGCACGAGCATCGCGACCGCCGCTGCCAGCTTGACCACCGACCACCCCAGCACGCTGACCGCGCCGACCGCCGGCGACGCGCCGGCGATCGGGCTGGTCGTGCCGCGGGCCATCAGCGCCCCCGGCACGACGACCACCGCCGCGCCGTACAGCACCGACCAGCCGGTCGCCGCAGAACCTCCCCACCACGGCGCGGCGATCGCCACCAGCGCCGCCGTCGCCGCCCCCACCGCCGCCTGTACCGCGACCACCCGCCACGGCGACAGCGACGGCTGGCGTCGGCGCAGCGCCTCGGCCTGCGCGCGCGTCAGCGGCTCGGGCCACGGCTCACCGGCTCCAGGGTCCGCGTCTCGGTCGTCGAACGGGTCGCCGTGCCCGACGCGCGCGACACCGTTGTCGACGTCGCGGCGACGGTGCCGATCGCCTTCGGGGGGCCGGTCGTCCAAGATTCGCGGGCCCGAAGTCGTCGCTGAGGTCGGCAAAGCCTGTCGATTATACGAAGTCGCCGCGACGTGCCGACCACCCGCGGGCGCAACCGCACAAAGGTCACGCAACGTCGCGGCGCGGCCCGCAAGACGACAATCCTCGGCGTTCCTCGCGCCGCAAACGTCGGCCGACGGAACCGTCCGTCGCTGCCGTCGCTCGAATCCGCCGCATGAACGTTGCCTCGTCGCTGCTTGTCGGGCTGGCTGCTGCGCTCGCGCTCGGCGCCGCGCCGGCGGCCGCGCAGCCCGCGCCGGCGGCCGCAGCGGCGTTCGGCCCCGCGGCGCGGTCGCCTGCCCACGGCGCCGTCGTGCAGACGCCGCAGGTGCGCGCCGAGCTCGTCGTCGACGCGCGCGACGGCGTCGACGTCGGCCGCCCGCTGCGGGTTGGCTTGAAGATCGACCACGCGCCGGGCTGGCACACGTACTGGCTGAACCCCGGCGACTCGGGGCTTCCGACGCGGCTGACCTTCACGCTGCCGGCGGGGATGGCCGCCGGCGACATCGCCTGGCCGGCGCCGCACCGGCTGCCACTCGGCACGCTGATGAACTACGGCTACGACGGCACGCTGCTGCTGCCGGTACCCGTGACGGTGACCGCCGCGGTCGACGGCGACGCCGTCGACATCGCGCTCAGCGCGAAGTGGCTGGTCTGCAAGGACGTCTGCATTCCCGAGGAAGGCGAGTTCGTGCTGCGCGTACCCACACGCGCGGCGAGCGTCGCGCACGCCGCGTTGTTCGCCGCGGCCGCGGCGGCGGCGCCGCAGCCGGCGCGCGGCGCGCAGGCCGAAGTCGCCGTCGATGGCGACGCGCTCGTCGTCCGCGTCGCCGGGCTGCCGGCGGCATGGCGCGGGCGCGACGTGACGCCGTTCCCCAAAACCGCCGGCGTCGTCGCCAATGCCGACGAGCCCGAAACGCGCTGGGCCGACGGCGTGTGGCACGCGCGCGTCGCGCTCGACCCGCAGCGCAGCGCGTCGCCGGCGACGATGCCGTGGGTGCTGGTCGCCGACAGCGCTGCGCCGGCGCTGCGCGTCGACGCCGCGGTGACGACGGCGTGGCCGGCGCTCGGCGCGCCGGTCGTTTCGGAGCCGCCGCCGGCCGCACCGCCGCCGTTTGACGCTGCGTCGGCCGAGCCGGCAGCGCCGATCGGCTTCGGGCTGGCGCTGCTGCTCGCGCTGGCCGGTGGCGTGCTGCTGAACCTGATGCCGTGTGTGTTCCCGGTGCTGTCGCTGAAGGTCCTCGGGTTCGCGAGCCATGCGCACGACCGCCGCGCGTTGCTCACCGGCGGCATTGCCTACACCGCCGGTGTCGTGCTGTCGTTCGTCGCACTGGCGGCGCTGCTGCTGGCGCTGCGCGCCGGCGGCGAGCAGCTCGGCTGGGGCTTTCAGCTGCAGTCGCCGGTCGTCGTCGCCGGCCTCGCGGCGCTGTTCACGCTGATCGGGCTGAACCTCGTCGGCGCGTTCGAGTTCGGCTCGCTGCTGCCGGCTTCGTGGGGCGCGGTGCGCGCGCGCCACCCGCTGACCGATTCGCTGCTGACCGGCGTGCTTGCGGTGGCAGTGGCGTCGCCGTGCACCGCGCCGTTCATGGGCGCTTCGCTCGGACTGGCGGTGACGCTGCCGCCGGCGCAGGCGCTGCTGGTCTTCGCCGCGCTCGGCGCCGGCATGGCGCTGCCGTATCTGGCCGCGAGCGCCTGGCCCGGGCTCGCGCGGGCAATGCCGCGGCCCGGCGTGTGGATGTCGCACTTCAAGACGCTGCTGGCGTTTCCGATGTTCGCGACCGTCGTCTGGCTGCTGTGGGTGCTCGGCCAGCAAACCGGCATCGACGGCGTCGCCGCGCTGCTGGCGCTGCTGCTGACGCTGGCCTTCGCCGCGTGGGCGCTCGGTTCGCCGGCGCTCGGCCGGCGCGCCCGCGGCGCGTTCGGCGCTGCGGCGCTGCTGCTGCTGGCGGTGGCGTTGATGTGGGCCGCGCCGGCGTTGCGTCAGGAGGCGGTCGCGCGCCACGCGGCGGCGACCGGCGAAGGCGTCTGGCAGCCGTGGTCGGCCGAGCGCGTCGCACAGGCGCAGGCCGCCGGTCGGCCGGTGTTCGTCGACTTCACCGCCGCGTGGTGCGTCACCTGCCAGTACAACAAGCGCACCACGCTCGCCGACCGCGACGTGCTCGACGCGTTCGCCGCGCACCGCGTGCTGCTGCTGCGCGCCGACTGGACGCGCGCCGACGCGGCGATCAGCGCCGAGCTCGCGCGTCTCGGGCGCAGCGGCGTGCCGGTCTACGCGCTGTATGCGCCGGGCGCCGCGGCGCCGACGCTGCTGCCCGAGTTGCTGCGTCCGCACGACGTCCGCGTCGCTGTCGCCGCCACCGCCACGACCGCCGCCGGGCGTTGATGCGCCGTCGCCGCTGTTTCGCCACCCGCCCGTTCCTGCCCCGCCCGAAGGAGTCCGCCATGTCGCTGCCCCGTCGCCCGTTGCTGCTCGCCGCCGTCGCGTTCGCCGCCGCCTCGCTCGCCGCCGCCGGCGCCCACGCCGCCGCCACCGTCGGTCGCGCGGCGCCGACGTTCACCGTCAAGGACGTCGCCGGCAAGACCGTGTCGCTGGCCGACCACAAGGGCAAGTTCGTCGTCCTCGAATGGGTCAACCCGGGCTGCCCGTTCGTGCAGAAGCACTACCGCAGCGCCAACATGCAGGCGATGCAGAAGGACGCCACCGGCAAGGGCGTCGTCTGGCTCGCGGTGTCGTCGACCGCGCCCGACGCATCCGACTACCGCCCGCCGGCGGGGCTCGGCCAGTGGATGCAGTCGCAGAAGGCCGCGGCGTCGACGACGCTGATGGACGACGACGGCACGATCGGTCGCGCCTACGGCGCGAGGACGACGCCGCACATGTACATCGTCGACCCGGCCGGCACGCTGGTCTACGCGGGCGGCATCGACGACAAGCCGACCACCGACGTCGCCGACGTTCCCGGCGCGACGCCGTACGTCAAGCACGCGTTGGCACAGGCGCTGGCCGGCCAGCCGGTGGCGCCGGCGACGACCCGGCCCTACGGCTGCTCGATCAAGTACTCGACGGCGAAAGCCGGCTGAGCCGTCGCCGGCGGCGCCGCGTCACGGCAGCGTCGCGTAGCGCTCAGCTAGACCCCGGAACGCGGCCACCGACGCCGCGGCGTCGAAGCCGCTGCCGAGTTCGTCGCCGAGGATCTCGGCCACCGCGTCGGCCTGGCGGCCGGCCTCGGCGGCGTCGAGGAACAGCAGCCGGCTGCGCCGCGCGAGCACGTCCTCGACGTCGCGCGCCAGTTCGTAGCGCGCCGCGAAGCGCACCATCGCTTCGCTTAAGCCGCCTTGGCCGGTCTCGGCGTCGCGCCACAGCCAGCGTGACGCGCCCGGCAGCGTGCGCAGCAATGCCGCTTCGCTGCCGTACAGGTGCTCGCCGGGCGGCTCGGCGAGCGGCCGCCCCGGCGCGGCGCCGACGAGCGGCAACCTCGCGGTGCCGCCGCCGGGCCGGCGCGGCAGCAGCCCGCGGTCGGCGGCTTGGTCGATCACGTCTTCGGCCATGCTGCGGTAGGTCGTCCACTTGCCGCCGGTGACCGACACCAGCCCCGACCGCGACACCAGCACCGTGTGTTCGCGCGACAGCGCCTTGGTCGCCGCGGCGTCGTCGCCGGTAGCGCGCACCAGCGGGCGCAGGCCGACCCAGACGGCGCGGACGTCGCTCCTCTGCGGCGCGCGTGCGAGGTAGCGGCCGGCCTCGTAGAGGATGAAGCCGACGTCGTCGGCGAACGCCTCGGGCTCGCGCGCGAGGTCGTGGCGCGGCGTGTCGGTCGTGCCGAGGATCGTCTTGCCGAACCACGGCACCGCGAACATCACGCGGCCGTCGGCGGTCTTGGGCACCAGCAGCGCGTGGTTGCCGGGCAGGAACGCGCGGTCGACGATCAGGTGCACGCCCTGGCTCGGCGCGACGATCGGCTCGGGCGGCGGCTCGGCGTCGTCGCGGTCCATCTGCCGCAGCGCGTCGACCCACACGCCGGTGGCGTTGACGACGCAGCGCGCGCGCAGCGAGATCACAACGCCGGTCTCGCGGTCCTGCACCGCGACGCCGCGCACCTGGCCGGATTCGCGCAGCAGCCCGGTCACCGCGCAGTGGTTGACGACCAGCGCGCCGCGCTGCAGCGCGGTGCGCGCCAGTGCCACCGTGTAGCGCGCGTCGTCGAACTGGCCGTCCCAGTAGCGCACGCCGCCGCGCAGCCCGTCGGCCTTCGCGCCGGGCAGCAGCTCGAGCGTGCGCTGCGCGCCGAGCCACTCGGTGCGGCCCAGGCCGTGGCGGCCGGCCAGCGCGTCGTAGGCCTTCAGGCCGACGCCGTAGAAACCGCCTTCCCACCAGCGGTAGCCCGGCATCACGAACGGCAGCCGCTGCGCGAGGTGCGGCGCGTTGTCGAGCATCGCGCTGCGCTCGTGCAGCGCCTCGCGCACGAGGCCGATGTTGCCCTGCGCGAGGTAGCGCACGCCGCCGTGGACGAGCTTGGTCGCGCGCGACGAC
>CBDUBX010000179.1:0-5484 GCA_965365495.1 uncultured Burkholderiales bacterium | reverse complement strand
CGCTCGGCGAGCGCCTGCGCCAGCGCCGCGTCGTCGACGATGCCGCCGCGGGCGACGTTGGTCAGCGTCGCGGTCGGCTTCATCAGCGCGAGTTCGGCGGCACCGATCGCGTGGTGCGCGGCCGGCGTGTACGGCAGCACGAGCACGAGGTGGTCGGCTTCGGCGAGCAGCGTCGTCTTGTCGACCCAGCGCGCGCCGAGCGCGGCCTCGTCGGCGTCGGGCAGGCGGCGGCGGTTGTGGTAGACGAGGCGCATCCGAAAGCCGTGCACGCCGCGGCGTGCGATCGCCTGGCCGATGCGCCCCATGCCGAGGATGCCGAGCGTCGTGCCGTGGACGTCGGGTCCGGTCAGCAGGTCCCACGACCAGCGACTCCAGCGGCCGTCGCGCAGGTAGCGCTCGGCCTCGGTGATCCGTCGCGCCGCGGCGAGCATCAGCGCGAAGCCGAAGTCGGCGGTCGTCTCGGTGAGGACGTCGGGCGTGTTCGTCACGAGCACGCCGCGCGCGGTGGCGGCGTCGACGTCGATGTTGTTCGTCCCGACCGCCATGTTGGCGATGACGCGCAGCTCCGGGCAGGCGTCGAGCAGCGACGCGTCGATGCGGTCGCCCCCGGTCGCGAGCACGCCCGCTTTGCCGCGCAGCCGCCGCGCGAGGTCGTCGCGCGCGAGCGGCACGTCGCCGACGTTGGCATCGACGTCGAAGGTCGCTTGCAGCCGCGCGAGCGTTGCCGACGGCAACGCTCGCGTCACGAGGATCGGCGTCTTCATCGGCGCATGGTAATGACCCTGATGCCGGAAACCCCGGCCGCGACGGTGTGCCACGAGGGGCGCTTCCTACAATCGCGCGGCCTCGTTGCCCAGCGCACCCGACCGACTCGTCCGCCCTCCGCCGCCGCCCACCGATGCTGCACGCCGTCAGCGCCTTTCTTTCGCTGTTCGTCTTCTGGCTCCTGCTGTCGGGCTACTTCACGGCGTTTCTCGTCGCTGCCGGCGCCGGCAGCGCGCTCGCGGTGGTGCTGCTGTCGCGCCGCATGGCTCTGCTCGACCGCGAGGGTCAGCCGATCGAGATGGGGCTGCGCGTCGGCGTCTACTGGCTGTGGCTGCTGAAGGAGATCGTCGTGTCGGCGTGGACGGTCTCGCGGATCATCGTCGACCCGCGGCTGCCGATCAGCCCGACGGTCGTCCGCTTCCGGCCGACGCAGCGCACGCCGGTGGGGCTGGTCACGCACGCGAACTCGATCACGCTGACGCCGGGGACGATCACGATCGACGCTCGAGCCGACGAGTTCCTCGTCCATTCGCTGACCCGCGCCGGCGCGATCGCCGCGGCGACCGGCCCGATGGATGCGCGCGTGACCCGCGCCGAAGGCCGCGCCCGCGGCGCGGCGGCACGCTGATGTTCGCCGCCGCCGCGCTGGCGCTGCTCGTGACGCTGGTGCTGGCGGTGATCCGCGCTGCGCTCGGCCCGTCGGTGTTCGACCGCGCTCAGGCGGTGAACACGCTCGGCACCGCGGCGATGCTGCTACTCGCGGTGATGGGGTTTCTCGGTGGGCGGCCCGAGTTCCTCGACCTCGCGATCATCTACGGGCTGCTGAACGTGATCGGCACGATCGCGGTGCTGAAATTCTTCCTGCGCGGCGACCTCGGCGACGCCGGCGGGGTGCGGCGGTGACCGGCGCGCCGCTCGTCGACGCGGCGAGCGCGGTGTGCCTGCTCGCCGGCGGCGCGTTCTGCATCGTCGGCGGCGTCGGCCTGCTGCGGATGCCCGACTTCTACACCCGCGTCCACGCCGCGAGCGTCGTCGACACGATCGGCGCGCTGCTGATCCTACTCGGGCTGCTGCTGCAGGCCGGGCCGACGCTGGTCGGCGCCAAGCTCATGATGCTCGCGGCGATGCTGCTGCTGGTGAGCCCGACGGCGACGCACGCGCTGGCGCGCGCGGCGCTGCTGCGCGGGCTGCGGCCGCTGCTGGCGACCGACCCCGAGCCCGCCGACGAGGTGCCGCCATCGAAGAGCTGATCGTCGACGTGCTGCTGGTGCTGATGGCGGTGGTGGTCGTCGTGCTCGCACGCAGCCGCAACCTGTTCGGTGTCGTCGTCCTCGCCGGCGGCTACAGCTTCCTGATGGCGACCGTGCTCGTCGCCCTGGACGCGGTCGACGTCGCGATGACCGAGGCGGCGGTCGGCGCCGGGCTGTCGACGGTGCTGCTGCTCGGCGCGCTGCTGCTGTGCCACAGCGTCGAGGCCAAGCCGACGCACCGGCCGTGGGTGCCGGCGCTGCTGTCGCTCGGCGTCGGCGCGGTGCTCGTCTACGGCACGCTCGCGCTGCCGGGATTTTCGGACGTCGAGGCGCCGATCCACACCCACGTCGCCAAGCGCTACCTCGAGCGCAGCGTCGACGAGACGACGGTGCCCAACGTCGTGACCTCGGTGCTCGCCAGCTACCGCGGCTACGACACGTTCGGCGAGACGACGGTCGTGTTCACCGCCGGCGCCGGCGTCGTCGCGCTGCTGCGCCGCCAGCGCCGGCGCGCCGGCGGCGACACCGCTGCGACGACGAAGTTCTGAGAAGCCGCTGCGATGCGCAACGACATCGTGCTGCGCGTCGTCGGCAAGCTGCTGATCCCGTTCATCCTGCTGTTCGCGCTGTACGTGCAGTTCCACGGCGACTTCGGACCCGGCGGCGGCTTTCAGGCCGGCGTCGTCATCGCCGCGGCGATCGTCTTCCACGCATTGATCTTCGGCCTGGCCGACGCGAAACGCGTCGTCCCCGAGGCGCTGGTCGAATCGATGATGGCGCTCGGCGTGCTGCTGTACGGCGGCGTCGGCGTTGCCGGGATGCTGCTCGGCGGCAACTTCCTCGACTACTTCGTCCTCGCCGCCGACGGCCCGCATGGCCAGCACCGCGGCATCTTCTGGGTCGAGGCCGGCGTCGCGATCACGGTCAGCGGCGTGATGCTGAAGATCTTCTACATGTTCGCCGACCGCGGCCAGCTGGACGCCGAGTGACCGCCGCGATGAGCGCCGCATGATCGCCGAGCGGTCCGCCGGCGCGTTCAGCCACTTCGGCTACTTCGTCACCATCTTCCTGATGATGGCGGGGCTGTTCATCGTCATCGCGCGCGGCAACCTGATCAAGAAGCTCGTCGGCCTGAGCATCTTCCAGACGTCGGTGTACCTGCTGTACATCGTTCCGGGCAAGGTCGTCGGCGGCACCGCGCCGATCATCGCGCCGGGGTACACGGTGTATTCGAACCCGCTGCCGCACGTGCTGATCCTGACCGCGATCGTCGTCGGCGTGGCGACGCTCGCGCTCGGGCTGGCGCTGGTCGTACGGTTGCGCGAGGCCTACGGCAGCATCGAGGAGGACGAGATCCTGCGGCTCGACAACGCCGCCGAAGCCGCCGAAGCCGACGCCGACCGATGACGATCGACGCCCAGCTTCCGGCGCTGCAGGTCGTCGTGCCGCTGCTCGCGGCGCCGCTGACGGTGCTGCTGCGCCGGCGCACCCTCGCCTACTGGGTCGCGCAGCTCGCCTGCGCCGCCGCCGCTGCGGTCGCGCTGCGGCTGTGGGCCGTCGTCGACGCCGGCGGCACGGTGTCGTACGCGGTCGGCAGCTGGCCGCCGCCGTGGGGCATCGAGTACCGCGTCGACCGGCTGTCGAGCTTCGTCGCGGTGCTCGTCGCGGGGCTCGCCGCGGTGGCGATGCCGTTCGCGCGGCGCAGCATCGAAGCCGAGATCGCCGCACACCAGCAGTACCTCTTCTACACGATGTTCCTGCTGTGCGTCGCCGGGCTGCTCGGCATGACGCTGACCGGCGACGCGTTCAACGTCTTCGTCTTTCTCGAGGTGTCGTCGCTGTCGACCTACGTGCTGATCGCGATGGGCCGCGACCGCCGCGCGCTGCTCGCCGCCTACCAGTACCTCGTGATGGGGACGATCGGCGCGACCTTCTTCGTCATCGGCGTCGGCCTGCTGTATCTGATGACCGGCACGCTGAACCTCGTCGACATGGGTCAGCGCCTGGCAGGGCTGCACGGCACGCGGCCGGTGCTCGCGGCGCTGGCCTTCCTCACCGTCGGCATCTCGCTGAAGCTCGCGCTGTTTCCGCTGCACCAGTGGCTGCCCAACGCCTACACCCACGCACCGTCGGCGGTGTCGGCGTTCCTGTCGGCGACCGCGACCAAGGTCGCGGTCTACGTGCTGCTGCGCTTCGCGTACTCGGTGTTCGGCGGCGACACGGTCGCGCGCGGTTCGCCGCTGACCGTGGTGATGCTGCTGCTGGCGCTGGCCGGGATGTTCGTCGCGTCGGTGCTGGCGTTCTTCCAGGACGACGTGAAGCGGCTGTTCGCGTATTCGAGCGTCGCGCAGATCGGCTACATCATCCTCGGGCTGTCGTTCGACAGCGTCGCCGGGCTCACCGCGTCGATCGTCCACCTGTTCAACCACGGCATCACCAAGGGCGCGGTGTTCATGCTGCTCGGCGGCGTCGGCCTGCGTCTCGGCGCGACGACGCTGCCGCGGCTGCGCGGGCTGGCGCGGACGATGCCGTGGACGGCGTTCGGCCTCGTCGTCTGCGGGCTGTCGCTGATCGGCGTGCCGGGCACCGCGGGCTTCGTCAGCAAGTGGTATCTGCTGCTCGCCGCACTCGAGCTCGGCCAATGGTGGCTGGCGTTCGCGATCCTTTCGTCGTCGCTGCTGGCGGTGGCCTACGTCTGGCGCGTCGTCGAGGCGGCGTACTTCCGCGACCCCGACCCCGGCACGGCCGCGGCCGGCGACAGCCCGCTGGCGATGCGGCTGCCGGCGCTGGTGCTCGTCGCGGCGACGGTGTGGTTCGGCCTGGACACGCGGTTTTCGCTTGGCACCGCTGCCGACGCCGCGGCGCAGCTGCTCGGAGTGCCGCGGTGACCGGCCCGGCAGCGTGGGTCGCGCTCGCGTTGGCGGTGCCGCTGGCCGGCGCGGCGGCGATCGTCGCCGCGCACCGCCGCCCGGCGTGGCGCGAGACGGCGACGCTCGCGACCGCGGTCGGGCTGCTCGGCTGCGTGCTGCAGCTGCTGCCGCACGTGCAGCGCGGCGAGCGGCCGGCGCTGGCGCTTTACTCGCTGATGCCGGGGCTGACCGTCGCGTTCGACGTCGAGCCGCTCGGCATGCTGTTCGCGCTGATCGCGTCGTCGCTGTGGATCGTCAACTCGATCTATTCGATCGGCTACCTGCGCGCCAACGCCGAGCACAAGCAGACCCGGTTCTACGCGTGCTTCGCGCTGGCGCTGTTCGCGACGATCGGCATCGCGTTCGCGGCCAACCTGTTCACGCTGTTCCTGTTCTACGAGGTGCTGACGCTCGTCACCTACCCGCTCGTCACGCACCACGGCACGCGCGCGGCGAAGAACGGCGGCCGCGTCTATCTCGGCGTGCTGATGGGCACGTCGATCGTCGGCCTGTTGCCGGTCGTCGTCTACGTCTGGTTCGTCGCCGGCCACACGACGTTC
>CBDUBX010000178.1:0-5524 GCA_965365495.1 uncultured Burkholderiales bacterium | reverse complement strand
TCGCCATCCCGACCATGCCGAAGACGTTGCCGCGGATCGACGTCGTCGGGTGGCTCAGCCCCTTCAGCGCCTGGATGAAGCAGACGCTGGCGACGAGGTACAGCAGCGTGACGACGTCGATGCTCATCGCGCGGCCTCCCCGGTCTTGGCCGCCGCGCTCGGCGCCTTCTTGTCCTTCTTCTTGAACATCTCGAGCATTCGCCGCGTGACCAGAAAGCCGCCGAAGATGTTGACCGCCGCCAGCGCCACCGCGAGCACGCCCATCGTCTTGCCGAGCCCGGTCTCGGTCAGCGCGGCGGCGAGCATCGCGCCGACGATGACGATCGCGCTGATCGCGTTGGTCACCGCCATCAGCGGCGTGTGCAGCGCCGGCGTCACCGTCCAGACGACGTGGTAGCCGACGTAGATCGCGAGCACGAAGATGATGAGGTTCGTGACGGTGGGATTGACGATGTCCATGCGCGGCAGCTCCGGCGGTTCAGTTCGCGGCGCGGCGCACCGCGCCGTCCTGCGTCATCAGGCACGCGGCGACGATGTCGTCGTCGAGCGGCACGACGAAGCCCGCGTCCTTCGGCAGCACGAGCTTCAGGAAGTCGAGCACGTTGCGCGCGTACAGGCTCGAGCTGTCGGCGGCGACGCGCGCCGGCAGGTTGGTCTCGCCGACGATCGTCACGCCGTGGACGACGACGGTTTCGTCGGCGCGCGTCAGCGGGCAGTTGCCGCCGGCGCGGCCGTCGGCGCCCGCTGGGCCGCGGCCCGCGGCCATGTCGACGATCACCGAGCCGGCCTTCATCGAGCGCACCATCTCTTCGGTGATCAGCGTCGGCGCGGCGCGGCCGGGAATCAGCGCGGTGCTGATCACGACGTCGGCGTTGGCGACGCGCTTGGCGACCTCGCCCTTCTGCCGTTCGAGCCAGCTCGGTGGCATCGGCCGCGCGTAGCCGCCGACGCCCTCGGCGGCTTCCTTTTCCTCGGCGGTCTCGTACGGCACGTCGATGAACTTCGCGCCGAGCGATTCGACCTGCTCCTTCACGCTCGGCCGCACGTCGCTGGCCTCGATCACTGCGCCGAGCCGCTTCGCGGTGGCGATCGCCTGCAGCCCCGCGACGCCGACGCCGAGCACGACGACCCGCGCCGCCTTGATCGTGCCGGCCGCGGTCATCAGCATCGGGAACAGCCGCTGGTAGCGCTCGGCGGCGACCATCACCGCCTTGTAGCCGGCGATGTTGGCCTGGCTCGACAGCACGTCCATGCTCTGCGCACGCGTCGTCCGCGGTGCGGCTTCGAGCGCGAACGCGGTCAGACCCGAGTCGGCCAGGCGCTGCAGGTTGGCGGCGTCGAACGGGTTCAGCATGCCGACGAGCGCGGTGCCGCGGGCCATCAGCGCAAGCTCGTCGGCGTCTGGGCTGCGCACCTTCAGCACCAGCTCGCAGCCGAAGGCTGCGGCGCGGTCGACGACCTCGGCGCCGACCGCGGCATACGCCGCATCGGGCGCCGACGCGGCGACGCCGGCGCCGCTTTGCACGCCCACCGCATGGCCCTGCGCGACGAGTTTCTTGGCCGTCTCCGGCGTCACGGCGACGCGGGTCTCTCCGGCCGCCGTCTCCAGCGGTACGCCGATGCGCATGCTGCATTCCCCCCTGCACCCGCGGCTTTTTCGCGGCGCCGCAAGCTAACACATCCGATCGCCGCCGCTGCCCGCCGATACGATGGCGCGATGACCCGCGTCAAACGTTGGAGTCCGAACGTCACCGTCGCGGCGATCGTCGAACACGACGGCCGCTACCTGCTGGTCGAGGAACGGACGCCCGAAGGGACGAGGCTGAACAACCCGGCCGGCCACCTGGACCCGGCCGAGTCGCGGCTCGACGCGGTCGTTCGCGAGACGCTCGAAGAGACGGCGCGCTGGTTTGTGCCGCAGGCGCTGGTCGGCGTCTACCTGACGCGCTTCGTCCGCCCGGCGACCGGCGAAGACGTGACCTATCTGCGCTTCGCGTTTTGCGGCCGCGTCGGCGACGCCGTTCCCGGCCGCGCGCTCGACGCCGGCATCGTGCGCACGCTGTGGCTCACGCCCGACGAGCTGCGCGCCTGCGCCGCGCGCCACCGCAGCCCGCTGGTGCTGCGCGGCGTGCTCGACCACGCGGCGGGTCGGCGCTTCCCGCTCGACCTGGTGACGACCGATGCGAGCGTCGTCGAGCCGGCGGTGAAGGGCTGACGCGCGACGGGGAGCGCGGGGGACACCGGGTCGCATCGAGAACCCAGCAGCGCGCGTCGCCGTCGCAGAATCGCCCGATCCGTCGCCATCCGCACCCCACCCCGCCATGACCAACCCGCCCGCGATCGCGCCGTTCCACCTTGCGTTTCCGGTCGACGACCTCGCCGCGGCGCGGGCGTTCTACGGCGGCGTGCTCGGCTGCCCCGAAGGCCGGTCCAGCGACGAGTGGATCGACTTCGACCTGTTCGGCCACCAGATCGTCGCCCACCTCGCGCCGCCGAGGGCCGCGGCCGACCACCACAACCCGGTCGACGGCCACGACGTGCCGGTGCCGCACTTTGGCGTCGTGCTCGACTGGGACGACTTCCACGCGTTCGCCGCGCGGCTGCAAGCGAATGGCACGCGCTTCGTCATCGAGCCTTACATCCGCTTCGCCGGCCAGGTCGGCGAGCAGGCGACGATGTTCTTCCGCGACCCGGCGGGCAACGCGCTCGAGTTCAAATCGTTCCGCGACCGCGGCCGGTTGTTCGCGAAGTAGCGCCGCGAGCGGTCGCGGCGCGGCGCGCGGTGGCCGCCGCCGCGGCCGCGCGGCCGACGGCTAGAACGGAATGTCGTTGTCCATGTCGTCGAAGTTCGTCGCCGACTTCGACGCCGGCTTCGGCGCCGGCGCTTGGCGCGGCGCGCCGCCACTTCCACCACTGCCACCACTGCCACCCGCCGCGCCGCCGCTGCTGCGGTAGCCGCCGCCTTCGCCATCGCCGCCGCCGTCGCGGCTGCCGAGCAACTGCATCTCGGCAGCGATGACCTCGGTCGTGTACTTGTCGACGCCGTCCTTGTCGGTCCACTTGCGCGTCTTCAGCCGCCCTTCGACGTAGACCGGGCGGCCCTTCTTCAGGTACTCGCCGGCGATCTCGGCGAGCCGGTCGTAGAAGACGACGCGGTGCCACTCGGTCTCCTCCTGGCGCTCGCCGCTGGTCTTGTCCTTCCACTGGCGGCTGGTCGCGATCGTCACGTTGCAGATCGCCGCGCCGCTCGGCGCGTAGCGGATCTCCGGGTCGCGACCGAGGTTGCCGACGAGGATGACTTTGTTGACCGAGGCCATGGCTGCTCCCTGGTGGGTGGGTGACGCGTGAACCGATTCTGCCGCGCGGCGCGCCGCGCCGCCGCCCCGCAACCGGCGGCCTCCCGGGGAGGGCCCACCGCCGGGCGGCGCGCACCAGCCGCCGCGCCGCGCGCCGCCGCTAGCATCGCAGCGATGACCGCCGACGCCGCCGCGATCGTCGACGCCGCAGCCGCCGGCGGCGCGGCGTCCGACGCCGCCCCGACCGCCGTGCTGCAGCGCGTCCTCGGCGAAGTCTTCGGCTACGCGTCGTTCCGCGGCGCGCAGCGCGAGATCGTCGAGCACGTCGCCGGCGGCGGCGACGCGCTGGTGCTGATGCCCACCGGCGGCGGCAAGAGCCTGTGCTACCAGGTGCCGGCGATCGCGCGCCACCGCGAAGGACGCGGCGTCACGATCGTGGTCAGCCCGCTGATCGCGCTGATGCACGACCAGGTCGGCGCGCTGCACGAGGTCGGCGTCGCCGCGGCGTACCTGAACTCGACGCAGGACGGCGACGACGCGCGGCGCGTCGAACGCGACCTGCTCGCCGGGCACCTCGTGCTGCTGTATGCCGCGCCCGAGCGCATCCTCACGCCGCGGTTCCTCGCGCTGCTGCAGACGCTGCACCGCCAGCAGCGGCTGGCCGGCTTCGCCGTCGACGAGGCGCACTGCGTGTCGCAGTGGGGGCATGACTTCCGCGAGGAGTACCTCGGCCTGTCGGTGCTGGCCGAACAGTTCCCCGGCGTGCCGCGGCTGGCGCTGACCGCCACCGCCGACGCGCACACGCGCGACGACATCGTCGAGCGGCTGGCGCTGCACGGCGCGCGCGTCTTCGTCGCCAGCTTCGACCGGCCGAACATCCGCTACACGATCGTCGAGAAGGCCGACGCGCGGCAGCAGCTGCTGCGCTTCGTCCGCGACGAGCACGACGGCGACGCCGGCATCGTCTATTGCCAGAGCCGCCGGCGCGTCGACGAGTTCGCCGCGTGGCTGTCGGCGCAGGGCGTGCCGGCGCTGCCGTACCACGCCGGGCTCGACGCCGACGTCCGCCGCCGCCACCAAGACCGCTTCCTGCGCGAGGACGGCCTGGTGATGGTCGCGACGATCGCCTTCGGCATGGGCATCGACAAGCCCGACGTGCGCTTCGTCGCCCACGTCGATCTGCCGAAGAACATCGAGGGCTACTACCAGGAGACCGGCCGCGCCGGGCGCGACGGGCTGCCGGCCGACGCGTGGATGACCTACGGCCTGGCCGACGTCGTCAACCAGCGGCGGATGATCGACGAATCCGAAGCAGCCGACGAGTTCAAGCGCCTGCAGCGCGGCAAGCTCGACGCGCTGCTGGCGCTGGCCGAGGCGCACGACTGCCGCCGCGCGCGGCTGCTCGGCTACTTCGGGCAGACGGTCGACGGCGAGCCGGTACTTCCGGTCCGCGCCGCGGGCCCGCAGGCGGCGACGACCCCGGCCGCCCCCGCGGGCGGACACCACTGCGGCAACTGCGACAACTGCCTGCAGCCGCCGGCGACGTGGGACGCGACCGACGCGGCGCGCAAGGCGCTGTCGTGCATCTATCGCTTTCGCCAGCACGGCGGGCGCAGCTTCGGCGCCGGCCACCTGATCGACGTGCTGCGCGGCAAGACGACCGACAAGGTCGTGCAGCACGGCCACGCGACGCTGTCGACATTCGGCATCGGCGCCGATGTGTCCGAGGCGCAGTGGCGCGGCGTGCTGCGCCAGCTGATCGCGCTCGGCCACGTCTGCACCGAAGGCGACTACGCGACGCTGACGCTGACCGAGACCGCGCGCAACGTGCTGCGCGGCGAAGTGCCGGTGCGGCTGCGCATCGCCGCTGACCGCGCCGCCGGCAGCACGCGGTCGCGCCGGCGCAGCGGCACCGCGGCTGCGGGCAAGCCGCTGCCGCTGCCGCTGGGTGCCGCGGCGACGGCGCGCTTCGCGCTGCTGCGCGCGTGGCGCAGCGAGGTGGCGAAGCAGCACGACCTGCCGGCCTACGTCGTCTTCCACGACGCGACGCTCGCCGAGATCGCGCGCGAAGCGCCGGCAACGCTGGCCGCGCTGGCGACGATCAGCGGCGTCGGCGCGCGCAAGCTCGAAGCCTACGGCGACGACATCCTGCGCGTGCTGCGGTCGGTCGACGGCTAGCTGTGAAGCTTCAATAGGTTGTATCCGGTGTCCATCCGGATTGGGTTTGA
>CBDUBX010000177.1:0-5539 GCA_965365495.1 uncultured Burkholderiales bacterium | reverse complement strand
ACGTGCGGATGGTCTATTCGGCGGCCGACGCGCTGCGCATCGCGCAGCAGGAGCCAGCGCGCGAGGTCGTGTTCTTCGCGATCGGCTTCGAGACGACGACGCCGCCGACGGCGCTGGTCATCGAGCAGGCGCGCGACCTCGGCGTGGCCAACTTCAGCGTCGTCTGCAACCACGTGCTGACGCCGGCGGCGATGGCGACGATCCTCGAATCGCCCGAGGTCGCGCGCGACGGCACGCTGAAGCTCGACGGCTTCGTCGGCCCGGCGCACGTGTCGACGGTGATCGGCAGCCGGCCGTACGAGCGCTTCGCCACCGACTACGGCAAGCCGGTCGTCATCGCCGGCTTCGAGCCGCTCGACGTGATGCAGGCAATCCTGATGCTGGTGCGGCAGATCAACGACGGCCGCGCCGAGGTCGAGAACGAATTCACCCGCGCCGTCACTCGCGACGGCAACCTGAAGGCGCAGGCGCTGGTCGACCGCGTGTTCGAGCTGCGGCCCAGCTTCGAATGGCGCGGCCTCGGCAGCATCGTCGACAGCGCGTTGCGCATCCGCGATGAATTCGCCGCGTTCGACGCCGAGCGCCGTTACGCGCTGACGACGCGCGCCGTCGCCGACAACAAGGCCTGCGAGTGCGGCGAGATCCTGCGCGGCGTCAAGGAGCCGCGCGACTGCAAGGTGTTCGGCACCGTCTGCACCCCCGACAACCCGATCGGCGCGTGCATGGTGTCGTCCGAAGGCGCGTGCGCCGCCTACTACAGCTACGGCCGCTTCAAGGACGCAGCGATCGTCGCTGCCGAGGTGTAGCCGGTCCGCTGCCCAGGCATCGCCGGCCCGCCGACGCCTGCGCGGCAACGCGCGGCCGCGAGCGGTCGCCGCCTCCGCCGGGGGGGCCCGCTGCTCGACCGGCGCGGTGGTCCATCGCCGGGGCCTCGACCCGTCCTTCGTCGGTGTCGGCGTCGGGCGGGGTCGGCGCCTCTTTGCGCCGCCGGCCTGCGGTCGCACACCGCCCGACGGTTCGTGCGGCGCGGTTGCGACTTCTGGTCGATCGGCACTCACCACCCGTCGCCGGCGCGCGCGGATCGGCCCGGAACTTGTTCGAAATCAAGGGTAAGCCCGTAGGTGCACCGAGAATCGGCGCGACAACGAACGGGCTGCAAGGCGCCGACGGCCGTGTGCCGTGCGCGGGCAGTCCACGGCGGGAGCTTTTCCACATGCGATTCAGCGCGTTCGACACGACCTTCGGCGTTGCCAGTGCCCTCGGGCGCCGTGCGCTCACCCTCGCCGCGGTGTGCGCCGCCATCGGCCTGATGGCCCCCGCCGCGCACGCGCAGCCGGCGGCCGCCGCGTCGGCGCCGGTCGCCGACGTCGACACCAAGGCGCAGACCGAGAAGTGCCTGCGCTGCCACGACGACGCCGAGATGAAGTCCGAGGCCGGCAAGCCGGTGGCGGTGATGGAGGAGGAGTACCGCCGCTCGGCGCACCGCAAGCTCGACTGCGCCGGGTGCCACACCGCGGCGCTGACCGTCAAGCACCCGGCCAACGCGCTCGGCCCGGTCGACCCGCAGGTCTGCCACGAGTGCCACGGCGACGAGATGCAGGCGGTCGCGACCAGCGTCCACGGCCGGCGCGCGTCGGGCGCGAACGCGATCCGCGACTGCACCAACTGCCACGACGACCTGCACACGCTGCCGCGCAGCGGCGACCCGGCGTCACCGATGGCGCCGGTGAACCAGATCCAGACCTGCGGCGCATGTCACGAAGACATGATGCACAACTACGAGACCAGCGCGCATGCCCGTGCGCTGCTGCGCGCCGGGCTGACGACGATGGCGCCGTCTTGCTCGAGCTGCCACGGCACGCACCAGATCCTGCCGAAGGACGACCCGAAGTCGAAGACCCACGTCTCGCACATCCCCGAGACCTGCGGCGCGTGCCACGCCGGCGTGCTGACCGAGTGGCAGGAAAGCGCGCACGGCCAGGCGCTGGCCGCCGGCAACCTGCAGTCGCCGAGCTGCTCGGGCTGCCACGAATCGCACGGCGTGCAGCGCGTCGACACCGCCGGGCTGCAGCGCGACGTCGCGGTGCGCTGCGGCAACTGCCACGAGAACGTCTCGGGCTCGTTCATGGACAGCTTCCACGGCAAGGCCACCGCGCTCGGCCACACCGGGTCGGCGGCCTGCGCCAGCTGCCACACGCCGCACCGCAACCTGCCCGCGTCGGACCCGCAGTCCAGCGTCCACCCCGACAACCTGGCCGCCACGTGCGGTGCGTGCCACGCCAACGTCAACGCGTCGTTCCTGACGTTCGATCCGCACGCCAACCCGGCCGATCCGTCGCGCAACGTCTTCGTGCACTGGATCTGGTTCGGCATGACCGGACTGCTGATCGGCGTGTTCGGCTTCTTCGGCCTGCACGGCCTGCTGTGGCTGCAGCGCGCGATCGTCGGCAAGATGCGCGGAGAGTTCGCGTTCGGCCACGTCAGCGACGGCCCGTACGTGCGCCGCTTCTCGAGCATGCAGATGGGCGTGCACATCTCGATCGTCGTCAGCTTCCTGGTGCTGGCGGCGACCGGGCTGCCGCTGAAGTTCGCCGAGGCGCCGTGGGCGCCCGAGTTGATGAACATCATCGGCGGGCCGGTGGTCGCCGGCTGGCTGCACCGCCTGGCCGGCATCGTGACCTTCGGCTACTTCGTCGTCCACCTCGGGATGCTCGTCCACGGGTGGTTCGTCAAGGGCGAACGCGGCTACTTCTGGGGGCCGCGGTCGATGGTGCCGCAGCTCAAGGACCTGCGCGACTTCGTCGGCATGATGAAGTACTTCCTCTACCTCGGGCCGCGGCCGAAGTTCGACCGCTTCACGTACTGGGAGAAGTTCGACTACCTGGCGGTGTTCTGGGGCGTCGCGATCATCGGCATCTCGGGTCTCGTGCTGTGGTTCCCGACCTTCTTCACGACCTTCCTGCCGGGTTGGGCGCTGAACGCGGCCTACGTGATCCACAGCGACGAAGCGCTGCTGGCCACCGGCTTCATCTTCCTGTTCCACTTCTTCCACACCCACCTGCGGCCCGAGGCGTTCCCGCTCGACCCGGTGGTGTTCGTCGGTGCACAGCCGCTCGAGCGCTTCAAGGACGAGCGCCCGCTCGAGTACGAACGCCTCGTCGCACAGGGCAAGCTCGACGACTACCTGGTGCCGCCGCCGACCCCGGCGCAGATGACGCGGGCGCACATCTTCGGCTTCACCGCGCTGCTGATCGGCGTGGCATTGGCCGCGATGATCTTCGTCGCGCTGTTCACCGTCGGCGTGCACTGATGGCACACTCGGCGCGCCGTTGAAGGGCGCGCCGCGGTTCACGAAAGGCGCCACGCGGCGCCTTTCGGTTTTCTTGGTTTTCTCGTCTGTTCGGAGACGTCGGCGATGGTTCGCAGCTTCATTTCGGTTATCGCTCGCCACTGGCTGAGCCTCGTCGGCGCGATCCTCGCGGTCAGCGCAGTGCTCGTGCTGCTGATGCTGATCGTGATGCAGTTCACCGGCTTCGAGGGCGGGCCCTACCTCGGCTTGCTGACCTACGTCGCGCTGCCGATGCTGTTCCTGCTCGGGCTCTTGATGATCCCGCTCGGCGCGTGGCGCCATCGCAAGATCGAAGCCCGCGCCCGCGCTCACCACGAGGCGGTGCCGCCGGCGCTGCCGGTGATCGACCTGAACAACGACCGCACCCGCGGCATCGTGATGGCCAGCGTCGCGATCGGCCTGGTCAGCACCGTGATCCTCGCCGCGGCCACCTACAAGGCGGTGCACGTGATGGAGACGGTGGCGTTTTGCGGCACCGTCTGCCACACCGTGATGCAGCCCGAGCACGTCGCCTTCCAGCGTTCGTCGCACAGCAACCTCACGTGCGCCGACTGCCACATCGGCTCGGGCGCCGACTGGTTCGTGAAGTCGAAAATCTCGGGGTCGTGGCAGCTGGTGTCGGTGGCGCTGAACCTCTACCCGACGCCGATCGCCACACCGGTGCACGACCTGCGCCCGGCGCGCGACACCTGCGAGCAGTGCCACTGGCCGACCAAGCACGTCGGCGACAAGCTCGATATCCGCACCTACTACGCCGACGACGAAGCCAACACCGAAACCAAGACGGTGATGCTGTTGAAGGTCGGCGGCCAGCAGGCCGGCGTGTCGTCGGGCATCCACTGGCACGTCGACCGCGGCGTGCAGGTGCGCTACCTCAGCGACCCGAGCCGCCAGGAGATCTACGACGTCGAACTGACGACGCCCGACGGCAAGACCAAGATGTTCAAGACCGAGGCCAAGCCCGAAGGACCGGTCGAGTGGCGCACGATGGACTGCGTCGACTGCCACAACCGCCCGGCGCACACCTTCCAGCCGGCCAGCCGCGAGGTCAACGCCGCGATCGCCGACGGCCGCATCGACAAGTCGCTGCCGTTCGCCAAGCGCGAAGCGCTGCGCGTGCTGACCGAAGGGAACTACGACTCGCACGAGGCGGCGCGCGCCGGTATCGCGACCGCGTTCGCCGACTTCTATCGCACCCACCACGCCGAGGTCGCGGCGGCCAAGGCTACCGAGATCGCCGCCGCCGGCAAGGCGCTCGGCGACATCTACAGTTGGAACGTGTTCCCGAAGATGAAGGTCACGTGGGGCACCTACGTCAACCACATCGGCCACGAGGAGTCGCCGGGCTGCTTCCGCTGCCACGACAAGAAGCACGTCGCCGACGACGGTAGCAAGATCGGCGCCGGCTGCAAGACCTGCCACACGCTGCTCGCCGACGGCGAGGAAGACCCCGAGATCCTGCAGGCGCTGAAGCCCTGACCGGCCGCCGCCGCCGCCGATGATCCGCAAGGACTACGTCCGGCCGATCGACTTCAAGCACGGCCGCGTCGACCTGTCGCACGGCAGCGGCGGCCGCGCGATGGCGCAGCTCGTCGACGAGCTGTTCGTGCGCGCGTTCGACAACGAGTGGCTGCGCCAGCGCAACGACCAGGCGGCCTTTGCGGTGCCGCCGGGGCGGCTCGTGATGGCGACAGACAGCCACGTCGTGTCGCCGCTGTTCTTCCCCGGCGGCGACATCGGCTGCCTGTCGCTGCACGGCACCGTCAACGACGTCGCGATGGCCGGCGCGCGGCCGCTCTACGTGGCCGCGGCGTTCATCCTCGAAGAGGGCTACCCGCTGGCCGACCTGCAGCGCATCGTGCAGTCGATGGCCGCGGCGTCGCGCGAGGCCCGCGTGCCGGTCGTCACCGGCGACACCAAGGTCGTCGAGCGGGGCAAAGCCGACGGCGTCTTCATCACGACGACCGGCGTCGGCGTCGTTCCCGACGGCGTGTCGACCTCCGGCGACCGCGCGCGGCCCGGCGATCGCGTGCTCGTCAGCGGCACGCTCGGCGACCACGGCGTGGCGATCATGTCGCTGCGCGAGAACCTCAGCTTCGACACCGAGATCCGCTCCGACACCGCGGCGCTGCACACGCTGGTCGCCGCAATGGTCGCGACGGTGCCGGGCATCCGCTGCCTGCGCGACCC
>CBDUBX010000176.1:0-5541 GCA_965365495.1 uncultured Burkholderiales bacterium | reverse complement strand
TGTAGTCGTCGGCGCGGTCGGTGCCGAACGCGTCGAGCATCAGGAACGGGTCGAGGCGGCGCTGCAGGTCGGCGGTCAGCAGCCGCGTCAGGCGCACACCCGCGCCGTCGCTCGTCGCCTGGCCGCGGACCAATGCTTCGACGCGCCGCGGCCGTGCGACCGGGGCAGCCGTCGACGCCGCGAGCGGCACAACCGGCGCGGTGGTCGGGATCGATGCAGCCGCCGTCGCCGGCGCCGGAGTCGAAACAGGAGCGCTCTTCATTGCGCCACTGTAGGCCTGGCGGCGGCGACGGCGTTGCAGCCGATTGCACACAGCGTTCAACGCACCGAGCCGGTGCTACGCTGGCGCCCGAGCGGCCGTCGGCCGCACCTGCAGGAACGGCGACCTCGATGAAAGCAATCTGGAACGGCACGGTCATCGCCGACAGCGACGACACCGTCGTCGTCGAAGGCAACCACTACTTCCCGGCGGCGTCGGTCGACCGGCGCTACCTGCTGCCGAGCAATACGAAAACGACGTGCTCGTGGAAGGGCCAGGCGAGCTACCACACGCTGTTCGTCGACGGCGACGCGAACCCCGACGCCGCGTGGTTCTACGCCGACCCGAAAGAAGCCGCGGCCGAGATCCGCGACCGCATCGCGTTCTGGAAGGGCGTGCAGATCGTCGCGTGAACGACCCGCTCGTCGCCCGCGACGTCGCCGCAGCGGCACCATTCCGCCCGACCGCGCTGCACCGGCGGCGGCTGCGCGACGTCTGGCGCTCGGCCGGCTGGCCGTGTCGCGACGCGGTCGAGCTCGACCTGCTCGCCGGCGGCTGGCTGGTGCGGCGCTTCGACGCTGCGGGGCGCGAGACGCTCGAGCTCAGCGACGCCGGGCTCGCGCTGCTCGCCGAAACGCGGCGCCGTCATCAGGCCGCGTTCGCCGCGCACGAGGCGCTGGTGCAGCAGGTGGCGCAAGCGCTGCAGCGCGACGGCCGCATCGTCTGGCGCGGGCTGACGCTGCGCGCGCCGTTGGCGCAGCCCGACGGCAGGACGCGCTGGGCGCTGGCAATGCCCGACGTCTATTCGATCCGCAACACCAGCGTCGAGGATTACGTCGACGCCGCCGCGCACGAGATCAAGGTCAGCCGCGCCGACCTGCTCGCCGACCTGCGCCGTGCCGACAAGTCGCGCGCCTACCTCGCGCTGTCGGGGCAGTGCTGGTACGTGCTCAAGCGCGGCATCGCCGATGTCGACGAAGTGCCGCCGGAATTCGGCGTCGCCTACGCCGACGGCGCGACGATCGACGTCGCACGGCCGGCGCCGCGGCGCGCGCTGCGGCTGCCGTTCACGACCTGGATCGCGCTGGCGCGGGCCAGTGCCGACGGCGCCTGCGACGACGGCCAGTCGCTGCTCGGCGGCGGCGCGGGGCGCGACGAATGACGGTGCGATCGGCGTTCGCCGCTGGCCGTTGCGGTCGGTCGGCGACGTGAACGGTTGCCTTCGCGGGGCGATGCCCGCATGTGGCGCGAGCTGCTGAGCTGGTTCGGCGTCGCGCGGCCGGCGCCCGCGCCGCGCGCCGGCGCTGCGCCACCGGCCGCGCCCCCCGCCGGCGCTGCGCGGTTGCCGAAGCGGCGCGCGGGTGGGGCGGGCGGCGGCGCGTCCGTCGCGGGCGCGCCCGCTGCTGAAGCGGCTGTCGACGACCCGGCCGCGCGCGGCGCGTACGGCGTGCGCCGGCCGCTGATCGGCCGCAGCGGCCAGGTCGCCGCGTTCGAATGGCGCCTGCCGCCGCCGCCGCGCCGCGGCGCGATGACCGCCGCGGCTGCCGCGAGCGACGGCGACGCCGCCGCGGCGCGCTGGCTCGCGCTGCTCGCCGCGGCGCGGCTGGCGCGCGACGCGCGGCGCGACGTGCTCGTCGAGCTCGCCCCGGCGCTGCTGCAACGCGATGCGGTGCTGCGCCAGATCGACGCCGGCACCTGGGTGCTGAGCCCCGCCGCTGCCGCCGACACGGCGCTGCGCGACGCGCTGCAGCGCCGCGGCGCGCGCGTCGGTATCGAGGACGGCCCGCCCGCGGCGCAGCCGCCGGCCGACTTCGTCGTGCTGCGCGCCGCGGCCGGCGGTTGCGACACGCTGCTGCTGTCGGCCGAGCGCTGGCAGCAGGCGCGACCCGGCGTGCGTCTGGTCGCGCTCGGGCTCGACGGCGTCGGCGACGTCGAGCGCGTGCTGGCGCACGGCGTCGAGCTCGCCGGCGGCCGGCTCGGGTCGCAGCCCGCGGCCGGCGGCGCGCGCACGGTGCAAGCAGCGGCGCACCGCATCTGCGCGTTGCTCAACGACCTGGCGCTCGACCGCGACACCGCGGTCGTCGCCGCGGCGATCCGCGCCGACGCGGTGCTCGCTTGGCGGCTGCTGCGCTATGCCAACAGCCCGGCGGTCGGCGCGTCGCGGCCGATCGACAGCGTCGAGGCGGCGACGATGCTGCTCGGCCGCGCCGAGCTGACGCGCTGGCTGACCGTGATGCTGCTCGCCACTGCCGACGCGCGGCAGGCGTCGGCGGCGTTGCAGGAGGACGCTCTGGCGCGCGGCCGGCTGCTCGAATCGCTGGCGTCGGGTGGTGAGGCCGCCCCGCCGCAGTCGCTGTTCACGCTCGGGATGCTGTCGCGGCTCGACGTACTGCTGCAGATGCCGCTGGCCGACGCGCTGGCGCCGCTGCGCTTGAGCGAGTCGCTCGAGCAGGCGTTGCTGCGCGGCAGCGGCCCGCTGGCGCCGGCGCTGGCGTTGCTCGACGCGCTCGAAGGCGACGACGAATCGCGGCTCGCCGACGCCGCGGCCGCGTACGGCGGCGTCGATGCGGTGCTCGACGCCGCCGGCCGTGCGTGGCGCTGGGCCGCCGACGTCGCGCACCAGGCGAAGTGACCGGCGACCGTCCCGCGCTGCACCCGCGCGGCGTTCGGCCGGCGCGAGCGTGGCAGCGCACAATGCGCCGCTTCAACGCCCGGAGCCCTTCGGCCATGGACCTTGCGCGACGCCCGTCGCCCGCCGATGCGCAAGAGCCGCGGTCGCCTGCCCCGGCGGGGGGCGTCGACGCCGCGCGGCGCCGGCTTGCGGCGCTGCTCGGCGCGGCGCTGCCGGGCGTCTGGCCGGCCGCGTTTGCCGCGCCGCCCGCCGGCGCTCCACGGCCGCCGGCCGCGCCCGACGACGCCGGCGCGGTCACCGGCCGCTGGGTCCACGCGTTCGCCGCGTACGGGCCGCCGAAGTACGGCCCCGACTACGCGCATTTCGACTACGTCGACCCGCGCGCGCCGAAAGGCGGCACGCTGCGGTTGCGCAACCCCGATCGGCGCAGCAGCTTCGACAAGTACAACCCGTGGACGACGCGCGGCAACGCACCGGCCGGCGTCGCGATCTGGATGGTCGACACGCTCGGCCATCTGGTGCAGGACGAGCCGCTGACGGTCTACGCGATGCTCGCCGAGGCGATCTACGTCGCCGACGACTTCTCGTCGGCGAGCTTTCGCATCGACCCGCGCGCGCGGTTCAACGACGGCAGCCCGATCGCCGCCGAGGACGTGCGCCACAGCTTCGAGATGCTGTCGGGCAAGGGTGCTTCGCCCGCGGTGCAGACGCTGCTGTCCGGCGTTGCGCGCGTCGTCGTGGTCGACTCGCGCACCGTGCGCTTCGCCTTCCGCGAGCCGGCGCGCGACCAGGTCTTCGTCGCCGCGACGATGCCGGTGTTCAGCCGCAAGTGGGGCCAGCCCGCGGGGTGGACGCCGGGTCAGCCGGTGAAGCCGTTCGATCAGATCGTCACCGACCATCCGATCATTGCCGGGCCGTACCTGATCGACCGCGTCGACATGCCGCGGCGCATCGAGTTCAAGCGCGACCCGAACTACTGGGCGCGCGACCTTCCGGTGCGCCGCGGCCACTTCAACTTCGACCGCGTCGTCTACCGCAACTACACCGACCAGGCGGTGGCGCGCGAGGCGTTCAAGGCCGGCGAGTTCGACCTGCTCAAGGAGTACGGGTCGCGGTCGTGGGTGCGCCAGCACAAGGGCCCGAAGTGGGACGACGGCCGCATCGTCAAGGCGTCGATGGCCACCGGCTTCGGCCAGATGATGCAGAGCTACCAGCTCAACCTGCGGCGCGAGAAGTTCAAGGACATCCGCGTGCGCGAAGCGCTCGGCTGGACCTACGACTTCGAGACGATCAACAAGACCAAGGCGTTCACCCGCGTCCAGCATCTGTTCAACAACTCGGAGTTCGGCGCCGTCGGCCTGCCGTCGCCGGGCGAGCTGACGCTGCTCGAGCCGTTCCGCGCCGAGCTGCCGGCGCGCGTCTTCGGCCCGCCGTTCACCGCGCCGCGCACCGACGCCGAGCCCAACGCGCTGCGGCGCAACCTGCTGCACGCGCGCAAGTTGCTGCTCGACGCCGGCTGGCGGCCCGACGCCGACGGCACGCTGAGGAACGCCGCCGGCGAGACGCTCGAGATCGAGTACATGACGCCGCGCGACGGCGGGCTCGAGGATTGGGCGCGCAACCTCGCGAAGATCGGCGTCACGCTGAAGACCCGCGTTGTCGACTTCGCGCTGTACCGCACGCGGCTGCAGCAGTACGACTTCGACATGGTGACGATCGTCGAGGGCGACTTCACGCTGCCGAGCGCGCAGACCCTGGCCGCGCTGTACGGCTCGAAGTCGGCCGACGAACAGGGCAACAGCAATTACCGCGGCGTGAAGAGCCGCGCCGCCGACGCGCTGATCGCGGCGATCGGTCGCGCCGAGACGATCGACCAGTTGCGCGACGCGGCGCGCGCGCTCGACCGCGTCGTGATGTGGAGCTTTTGGCAGGTACCCGACCTGTACTCGGCGCGCGAGAACGTGTCGCACTGGAACCGCTTCGGCAAGCCGGCGGTGATGCCGCCGTACTTCAGCGCCGACACGATGATCTCGGGGTTCGTCGAGTGGGGGCCGTGGCCGCTGTGGTGCTGGTGGGACAAGTCGCTGCCGGCGGCCGCGGCGTAGGCGACCGACGATGCTTGCCTACCTGTTGAAGCGGATCGCGTTGATGGTGCCGACGCTGCTCGGCGCGCTGACCGTGACGTTTGTCGTGATGCAGTTCGTCCCCGGCGGGCCGGTCGAGCAGATCCTGGCCGAGGCGCGTGCCGGTGTCGGCGGCGAGACCGGCGGCTACAAGGCCGGCCGCGACCTCGACGCGAAGCAGCGCGAGGAGCTGATGAAGCTCTACGGCTTCGACCAGCCGGCGCACGTGCGCTACTTCAAGATGCTCGGCGACTTCGCGCGCTTCGACCTCGGCGACAGCTTCCTGCAGAACAAGCCGGTGTGGGAGCTGATCAAGGACAAGCTGCCGGTGTCGATCTCGCTCGGGCTGTGGACCTTCGTCATCAGCTATCTGATCTCGATCCCGCTCGGCGTTGCGAAGGCGGTGCGCGAGGGCGGCCGCTTCGACACCGTAACGACGTTCTTCGTGCTGCTCGGCTACTCGATCCCCGGGTTCGTGCTCGGCGTGCTGCTGATCGTGCTGTTCGCCGGCGGCACGTTCTGGGAGG
>CBDUBX010000175.1:0-5564 GCA_965365495.1 uncultured Burkholderiales bacterium | reverse complement strand
GGCGCCGGCCGCACGCTGGTCGCGCTCGGCTCGAGCGGCGCCGGCAAAAGCACGCTGACCAACGCGCTGTGCGGCGCGGGCGTCGCCGCGACCGGCGCGGCGCGCGTCGGCGACGGCCGGGGCCGGCACACGACGACAGTGCGCACGCTGCACCGCTGCGTCGACGGCGGCTGCGTCATCGACACGCCCGGGCTGCGCACGCTGCGCATCGACGCCGACGCGGCGGCGGTCGACGCGACGTTCGCCGACATCGCGCAGCTGGCGACCGCGTGCCGCTTCGCCGACTGCCGCCACGAATCCGAGCCCGGCTGCGCGGTGCGCGACGGCGTCGCGCCCGAGCGGTTGCGCAACTTCGCGAAGCTGCAGCGCGAATCGCGGCGGGACACCGCGACGGTGCTCGAGCGCCGTGCGCGGCTGGCCGAACTGAAGCGCGGCGCGCGGGCGCGGCGGCGGGTCGCGTCCGACCGCGGTTGAAGCGGCGGCGGGCTTCGAAGATGGCGCAGGCGGCCGTGCCGCCCGCGTTCTTGCGCCGCGGGGTGTGCGTCTAACGCGGCAGCGAGGCCGCGTCGCCCGGCAGCGGCGCGACAAGCGCCGGCGCCGGCTCGACCACCGCCGGCGCCGGCGACGGCGCCACCGCGGCCGGCGGCGCGACGCGCACCGCTTCGGTGTGCGACCCGGCGGAAAGCGGGATCAGCGGCACGATCAGCAGTGCGACGATGTTGATGATCTTGATCAGCGGGTTCACCGCCGGGCCGGCGGTGTCCTTGTACGGGTCGCCGACGGTGTCACCGGTGACCGCCGCCTTGTGCGCCTCGCTGCCCTTGCCGCCGTGGTGGCCGTCCTCGATGTACTTCTTCGCGTTGTCCCATGCGCCGCCGCCGGTGCACATGCTGATCGCGACGAAGAGGCCGGTGACGATCGTCCCCATCAGCAGCCCGCCCAAAGCGGCCGGGCCGAGCAGCAGGCCGACGAGCACCGGAACGACGACCGGCAGCAGGCTCGGGACCACCATCTCGCGGATCGCCGCGCCGGTCAGCATGCTCACAGCGCGGCCGTACTCGGGCTTGGCCGTGCCTTCCATGATCCCGCGGATCTCGCGGAACTGGCGCCGCACCTCGACGACGACCGCGCCGGCCGCGCGGCCGACGGCCTCCATCGCCATCGCGCCGAACAAGTACGGGATCAACCCGCCGATGAACAGGCCGACGATGACGCGCGGGTCGCTCAGGTCGAACGCGAGATCGAAGCCGCGCGCTTCGAGCGAATGCGTGTAGTCGGCGAACAGCACCAGCGCCGCCAGGCCGGCCGAGCCGATCGCGTAGCCCTTGGTCACTGCCTTGGTCGTGTTGCCGACCGCGTCGAGCGGGTCGGTCACGTCGCGCACGCTGGCCGGCAGCTCGCTCATCTCGGCGATGCCGCCGGCGTTGTCGGTGATTGGACCGTAGGCGTCGAGCGCGACGACGATGCCGGCCATGCTCAGCATCGCGGTCGCCGCAACGGCGATGCCGTACAGCCCGGCGAGCGCGTAGGCGACGAGGATCGCGATGCAGACGAACAGCACCGGCCACGCCGTCGAGCGCATCGAAACGCCGAGCCCGGCGATGATGTTCGTGCCGTGGCCGGTCGTCGACGCCTGCGCGATGTGCTGCACCGGCTTGTACTGCGTGCCGGTGTAGTACTCGGTGATCCAGACCATCGCCGCGGTGAGAACGAGGCCGACGGCGCAGGCGCCGAACAGCGCCAGCGACGACACGCGCTCGCCGCCGGCGAGTTCGATCCCCTGCGGGAACAGCGCCGCGGTGACGAACCAGAACGCGATCAGCGACAGCACACCGGCGACCGCGAGCCCCTTGTACAGCGCCGGCATCACGTTCTTCATGCCCGGCGACGCCTTGACGAAGAAGCAGCCGATGATCGACGCGATGATCGACACGCCGCCGAGCAGCAGCGGGTAGACGACGGCGGCGACCGTCGACGCGCCGGCGATCATCAGACCGCCGAGCGCCATCGTCGCGATCAGCGTCACGGCGTAGGTTTCGAACAGGTCGGCGGCCATGCCGGCGCAATCGCCGACGTTGTCGCCGACGTTGTCGGCGATCACTGCCGGGTTGCGCGGGTCGTCTTCGGGGATGCCGGCTTCGACCTTGCCGACGAGGTCGGCGCCGACGTCGGCGCCCTTCGTGAAGATGCCGCCGCCGAGCCGCGCGAAGATCGAGATCAGCGAGCTGCCGAATGCCAAGCCGAGCAGCGGTTTCAGCGCCGCGCTGTCGACGCGGTCGCCGCCGGTGAGCACGAAGAAGAAGATGCCGACGCCGAGCAGGCCGAGGCCGACGACGAGCATGCCGGTGATCGCCCCGCCCTTGAACGCCACCGCCAGCGCCGGCCCGATGCCGCGCGTCGCGGCCTGCGCGGTGCGCACGTTGGCGCGCACCGAGACGTTCATGCCGATGAAGCCGCAAGCGCCCGACAGCACCGCGCCTATGACGAAGCCGATCGCCGTCCAAAAATCGAGGAAGACGAAGATCAGCAGCGCGAGGATGACGCCGACGATCGCGATCGTGCCGTACTGGCGCGCAAGGTATGCAGCCGCGCCCTGCTGGATCGCGCCGGCGATTTCCTGCATCCGTGCATTGCCGGCGTCCTGGCCGAGGATCCAGCTGCGCTGGACGAATCCATAGACGACCGCGGCCAGGCCGCAGGCCAGCGCCACATACAGCGCCAGGGTGGTGGACATGAAAAAGGCTCCTTCGGGGTCTCGTGTCTTTGTCTATCCGCACAGCAGCGGCGACCAGCCGGCGGCGGATTTTCGGCGCGGCGGATGCTACCCGATGCCGCTGCGGCGAAAGCGCGTCATCGGGGCGCCGAAGGCGAGGCGATGCGCTCGGCGTCTTCTGCGTCCTCTGCGCCTTCGGCGCTGCTGCGGCGAACCCGTCGTCGGCCACGGCAAGGTCGATCCCTAGAATCCGAGCCGCCATGAGCCTGCACAACGTCAAACCGGGCGCGAAAGCGCCCGACGAGTTCAACGTGATCATCGAGATCCCGATGAACGCCGACCCGATCAAGTACGAGGTCGACAAGGAGACGGGCGCCCTGTTCGTCGACCGCTTCATGAGCACGGCGATGCACTACCCGTGCAACTACGGCTACGTGCCCGACACGCTGTCCGACGACGGCGACCCGGTCGACGTGCTCGTCGTCACGCCGGTGCCGCTGATCCCGGGCGTCGTCGTGACCTGCCGCCCGGTCGGCTTGCTGCGGATGGAGGACGAAGCCGGCGGCGACAACAAGGTGCTCGCGGTTCCGATCCCGAAGATCCTGTCGCTGTACCAGACGTGGCGCACGCCCGATGACCTGAACCCGGCGCGGATCCGCTCGATCCAGCACTTCTTCGAGCACTACAAGGATCTGGAGCCCGGCAAGTGGGTCAAGGTGCTCGGCTGGGAGGGCCCCGACGCGGCGCGCACCGAAATCGCGGACGGCATCGAGCGGTACCGCGCGCACACCGGGGCCGGCGCGACCGGCTGATCGCGGCGGCTTTCAGGCGCCGTCGTGTCGCTGCTTGAAAGGCCCGTGCTCGCGCAGCTCGTCGACGTAGTCGTCGACGCCGCGCCCCTCGGCGGCGACGAAGTCGGCGACGGCCGACGCAAAGCGCCCGTCGCGCAGCCAGTGCGCCGACGTCGTCTGCACCGGCATCAGCCCGCGATTCATCTTGTGCTCGCCCTGCGCGCCGCCTTCGAAGCGGCGGATGCCGTGCGCCAGGCACCACGCGAGCGGCGTGTAGTAGCACGCGTCGAAGTGCAGGCACGGCACGTACTCGACCGCCCCCCAGTAGCGCCCCCATGCGGCGGCGCGTTCACGGTCGACGGCGACGAGCGACGCCGCCAGCGGCGCGTCGCCCCGCCGCGCGACGAACATCACCCAGTGCTCGGGCATCGCCGCGGCGACGCGCGCGAAGAAGTCGCGGCTGAGGTACGGCGTGCTGCGGTGCGCCGCGTAGGTCGCGGTGTAGCAGCGGTAGAAGAAGTCCCACAGCGGCGCGTCGATCGCCGCGCCTTCGTGCACCGTGAAGGTCACGCCGGCGTCGGCGACTCGCCGCCGCTCCTGAAGGATCTTCTTGCGCTTGTCGCGCACCAGCCGGGCGAGCAGCGCGTCGAAGTCGGCGACCGCGTCGGCGGCGTCCTGGGTCCAGTGGAACTGCACGCCGCTGCGCAGCAGCCAACCGGCGCGCGCAAACGCCGCGCGGTCGACGTCGTCGACGAACAATACGTGCGCCGACGACAGCTCGGCGCGCCGCGCGAGCGCGGTGATCGTCGCGACGAGCCGGTCGCGCCACGCGTCGTCGGCGGCGAGCAACCGGCTGCCGGGCACCGGCGTAAACGGCACCGCACCGAGCAGCTTCGGGTAGTAGCGCAAGCCGTGGCGGCGGTAGGCGTCGGCCCACGCCCAGTCGAACACGTACTCGCCCCACGAATGCGACTTCAGGTACACCGCCGCCGCGGCTCGCAGCCCGCCGTCTTCGAGTAGCACGAACTGCGGCTGCCACCCCGTCTGGGCCGTGGCGCTGCCGGACGCGTGCAGCGCAGCGAGATAGGCATGGCGCATGAACGGCGTCGGCGACGGCTGCGAATCGAGCAGCGCATCCCAGGCGGCGGCGTCGATCGCGGTCGGGTCGTCGACGATGCGCGCGGTCGCGCCGTCGGTGCGGGTGGAGGTCGAGGTCATCGGCTGCGCGGGGCGGGTCGCGGGGCTTTCTGCTTAAATCGTCGGCGACACGCATTGCCGAAAGGATCCCCGACATGAAGCAGGTCACCGCGATCATCAAGCCTTTCAAGCTCGACGAGGTCCGCGAGTCGCTCGGCGACCTCGGCGTTTCGGGACTCACCGTCACCGAGGTCAAGGGCTTCGGCCGGCAGAAGGGGCACACCGAGCTCTACCGCGGCGCCGAGTACGTCGTCGACTTCCTGCCGAAGGTCAAGGTCGAGGTCGTCGTTCGCGAGGAAGACGTCGAACGCTGCATCGACGCGATCGTCCGCGCCGCGAAGACCGGCAAGATCGGCGACGGCAAGATCTTCGTCACGCCGGTCGAGCAGGTCGTGCGCATTCGCACCGGCGAGACCGACGCCGCCGCCGTGTAGCGCGCGCCGGCGGCCCGCGGACCAGCACCGCGTCAGCGGCGCCGCCGACCGCGCCGCGTCTGCGGCGCCACGGACATCACACGCGGGTGTAGTCGTCGCGCCCGCTCCACACGTCCTCGGCTCCGTCGCCGTCGGTGTCGCGCCAGGCGGCGGGGTAGAGCTGCTCGTTCTGGCGGATCCACTGGATGTCGTTCGAGCGGAGGCCGCCGGCGTGGCGGAAGTAGCCCGGGCGGAGGAGCCGCGTCAGCTCGCGCGTTTTCGGGGAGTCGCCGGGGAAGACGCGGCCGTAGTAGTACGTCCACTGCCCGAGCGCCTGCGCCCGCATGCCCGCACCGAAGGGGCGGCCCGGGCTCGCGGCGTCGACGGTGAGGGTGGCCTCGGGGAGCGGCGTCGTGGTGAACGTCAGCGGCGGCTCGGCGGCGTGGACGC
>CBDUBX010000174.1:0-5578 GCA_965365495.1 uncultured Burkholderiales bacterium | reverse complement strand
GAAGGCGGCGACGACCTGATCTTCGGCGGCGACGGCGCCGACGACGTCTTCGGCGGCAGCGGGCGCGACCTGATGTTCGGCGACGGCGGCGGCGATGCCTTGGTGGGCGGCGACGGCGACGACGTCGTCTACGGCGGCGCGGGCGCCGACCGGCTCGACGGCGACGCCGGCAACGACGTGCTCAGCGGCGACGCCGACGACGACCGCCTCGACGGCGGCGCCGGCGCCGATGCGGTCTACGGCAACGCCGGCGACGACACGCTGCACTTCGATGGCACCGTCGCCGCGGGCGCCGGGCGCGACGCCTACGACGGCGGCACCGGCGTCGACACGTTGCAGTTGGTGCTGAGCGACGCGCAAATGGCCAGCGCCGGCGTGCGCGCCGACCTCGACGCGTTCGCCGGCTACATCGCCAGCCACCTGAACCCGGACACCGAAGCCGGGCCGGTGTACTCGTTCAGCAGCCTCGCGCTCGACGCGCGCAACGTCGAACAGCTGGTCGTCAACGGTGCCGTCTACACCGGCGAGCGCGCGCGCGTTCACATCGACCCGACCGCCGCGGCCGGCGGCAACGGTTCGCTGCTGAAGCCGTTCAACACCTGGCGCGACGTCGTCTGGCAGCCCAACACGGACTACCTGCAGAAGGCCGGGACGACGGCGCACGAGTCGTTCACGGTCACCGTCGACGGCACCGCCGAAGCGCCGGTGGTCATCGGCAGCTACGGCGACGAGCCCACCGGCGGCGCGCGCAACCGGCCGCAGATCGACGGCGCGATCACGTTCGACGGCGCGGCCCACGTCACGCTGCAGGGACTGGACATCCATCACGCGCCGTACGGCGCGGTCACGCTGCTCGGCGGCTCGCACCACATCACGGTGCGCGACAACGAGATCCGCGACTCGCAGGCCGGCGTGATCATTCGCGCCAGCGCCGGCGGCGACAACCGCATCGACGGCAACGTCGTCCACAACAACATCGGCCACGGCATCGTCATGGCCGGCGGCGTGGCCGGGCACGGTGACGTCGTCGCCTACAACAGCATCATCGCCAACGGCTACCACGGCATCGAAATCAGCTCGAGCTACGCGACGATCGAATACAACGAGGTGATGTCCAACGGCAACCTCGTGATCGGTACCAGCGGCATCCACACCCACGTCGATGCCTACGGCGACGGCACCGGCCACGACCTGACGATCCGCCTGAACGTCGTCGGCGACAGCCAGGAGAACTTCGGCCCCGACGGCAACGGCATCGAACTCGACCGCTGGACCTACAACGTCGACGTCTACAGCAACGTGCTGTTCGGCAACGACGGCCAGGGCTTCGTCGCGTTCCAGTCGAAGGACTGGCGTGCGTTCGACAACGTGATCTTCGACAACATGCAGTCGCCGGCGCACAACAACTACGCGCGGCCGGCCGAGGCGATCATCCTGTCGTACTCGCTGCGGCCAGAGGACCAGACCGAGCGCTTCATCTTCGTCGGCAACACGATCGCGTCGTCGGGGCAGTTCAGCGGCTCGAGCGAGGTCGACATCGTGCCGGTGCTGATCGACGCGCCGACGATCTTCTGGTCGCGGATGATCGCCGGCAACACGCTGTACAGCGACAACGGCAGCGACCTCTACAACTGGGGGTTCAGCCCCGACGAGATCTGGGGGCCCGGCGAGTCGACGCCGAGCATCGCGCGCTGGAACGAGCTGAAACAGAACGGCGACCCCGACGTGCTCGGCGACATCCGGATGCAGACTGCCGACGGCCGCATCGACGGCGGCGACGAGATCGACCTGATGCAGGGCGGCACCGGCGACGACTACCTGTTCGGCGGCGCAGCGGCCGACGTGCTCGTCGGCGGCGCCGGCAACGACGTGCTCGACGGCGGGTCCGGCGTCGATCGGATGATCGGCGGCCGCGGCAACGACATCTATTTCGTCGACAGCCCCGACGACCGCATCTGGGAGTTCCCCGACAGCGGCACCGACACCGTCTATACGACGTTCGACTACGCGCTGCCGGCCTACGTCGAGAACGCGTTGATGCAGGGCGACAACGTCGCCGGGCTGGCCGGCAACGACCTCGCCAACTTCCTCGAAGGCAACGACGAGACCAACGGCCTGCAGGGCCAGGGTTCGGCCGACGTCGTGCTGGGCCACGGCGGCAACGACAACCTCTTCGGCAACGAGGGCGACGACTACATCGACGGCGGCGCCGGCAGCGACCTGGTCCAGGGCGGCCCGGGCGACGACGTCTTGGTCGGCGGCACCGGCGCCGACGTCTTCGTGTTCCACCGCGGCGAGGGCCACGACACGGTGCTCGACTACGAAGGCTGGTACGCACTGCACGGCGACCTGCTCGAATTCCACGGCTACGGCGCCGGCGCGTCGTTGAGCTACACCGGCGCCGAAGGGCTGTGGCGCGTCGAGTACGTGCGCGACGGCATCGCGCTGTCCGACTACGTGACGATGGTCGGCGTGACGCTGCTCAGCCCGGTCGACGACTACGTGTTCGTCGACGACGCGGGCACGATGTCGCCCGCGGTTCCCGAGTCGGTGATGCACGCGGCCGCGGCCGACGCCGGCTACGGTTGACGGCGACGCGACAGGCGCCGCGCGGCCAGCGCCTCAGGTGGCGGCGGCGCGCGCGCTGCGCGTCGTCTCCGGCGCGACCGCTCGCTTGCGCGACAGCGCCGGCTGCTCGACGAAGTGCCACGACAGCACCGCCGCCGGCACCGCCACCGCGAGCGACCAGGCGATCAGCGCGCTCGCGCCGATTCCCGGCATCAGCCACACCAGTGCCTGCTGCAGCGGGAAGCTCAGGATGTAGATGCCGTACGAGTAGTCGCCGAGCCCGTTGTACGCGCGCACGCGCCCGCCGACGACGTACGCCAGGTACAGCGTGACGTAGCCGATCGCGAAGAACTCGACGAAGAAGAAGAGCTGCAACCACGGCAGCGTGACGAGCATCGCGCCGAACAGCAGCCAAAACAGATCGCGGCGCAGCGGAATGTGGCGGCGGAACAAGTACATCGTCGCGCCGATCAGGAACAGCGGCGCCAGGCGCACGGTGTTGATCGGCGTTTCGCCCCAGTGCGGCTCGAGCGCCAGCTTGAACGCGCCGACGACGACGATGCCGGCGGCGGTGAAGACCCCCATCCACAGCTCGCGGCGCCGCGTGTAGCGGCCGGCCAGCCACCACAGCAGCAGCAGCGCCAGGTACAGCCGCATCTCGACCGGCAGCGTCCACAGCGAGCCGTTGACGGCGCCCGGCAGCGGCAGCCCGTCGAACACGCCGGGAAGCGTGTCGGCAGCGCCGAACAGGATCGTCGCGTTGCGCAGCACGTACAGCCAAGTCCGCGGATCGGTGAAGTACTGCGTCAGCGGCAGCGTCGTGACCAGCGGCCCGAGCACGAAGACCGTCATCACGAGCGCCAGCCACAGCGCCGGGTAGATGCGCAGCACGCGCGCGCGCAGGTACTCGAGCGGGTCGTTGCGCGCCAGCAGGCTCGCGCTGATCAGCCAGCCGCTGGCGACGAAGAAGATGTCGGGGGCGACGATCGCGACGTAGGTGCCGACGACGTGCAGCGCGGTCATCTCGACGTTGCCGGTGGCCTGAGCGACGGCGTGCGTCATCACGACCGACAGCGCGGCGACGAAGCGCAGCAGGTTGAAGTTGTTGTCGCGACCGCTCGGAACGTCGGCCAGGGTCGTCGGTGTCATCGGGCGTGGGCAGGGCGGTCGGCCGCGCAACGGTAGCGGCGGGACGACGCCCCGAAGTGCGCGGTTCTAGCGCATCCGCGAAATGTTGCGCAGCCCCGAAATGTGCGGTCGGCCGCACCCACCGGGGGCGACGCAGCGGCCGTTAACATGCCCCGGCCCGCCGCTTGCACGCCTTGCCGGCTGCGGCGGTCCGCCGATCGCCGCGCTGCGCCGCCAGGTCGCACCGTGACCCCATCTCCCCGTCTTTCCCGCCCTTCCCGCGCGGCCTGCCCACCGCCGACCGACCGCCGGCATCGACCCGGCAGCACGCGATGAGGCGGCTGCGCCGGGCCGTGGTTCGCGGCTGGCTCCTCGCGCAGAAGGTGCGTGCACGGCTGCTGCCGCCGGCGCCCGCGACGGCTCGCCCGGCAGTGAGCGTTTCGACGCCGACGTCGTTACAGGATCGAGTCGTCGTCGTCACCGGGGCATCGCGCGGCATCGGCGCGGCGCTGGCCGAGGCGTACGCCGCCGCCGGCGCGCGCGTCGTGCTGAACGCGCGCAACGCCGCGATGCTCGCCGCGGTCGCCGCGCGGATCGAAGCCGCCGGCGGCCAAGCGTTCGCGGTCGCCGGCGACCTCACCGTCGACGGCGAGGCCGAACGGCTCGTCGCCGAGGCCGAGCGGCGGTTCGGCGGCATCGACGTGCTCGTGCTGAACGCCGGCACGACCGGCGACGCGACGAAGGACGCCTTCGCCGTCGGCGCCGCCGAGTGGACCGCGGTGTGGCGCACCAACGTCGAGGCGCCGGTGCGCTGCATCGAAGCCGCCGCGGCAGTCGCGCGCAGGCTCGCCCGGCCGCTGCGCGTGATCGCCGTGTCGTCGGGGATCGTCGGCCGGGCCGCGCCGCGGCTCGGTCCGTACGCGGCCAGCAAAGACGGCCTCGAAGCCGCCGTCCGCGCGTTCGCGCTCGACGACGCCGGCGGCCTGGTCAGCGTCTGCGCGGTGCAGCCGCGTTCGGTGCAGAGCGAACTGACGCGCGGTTACTACGGCGCGGCGATGCACGCGCTGCTCGACGCGCCCGGCGTCGTCGCACCGGCGTTCCTGTGGGCCGCGACCGCGCCGGCCGCCGCGGTCAACGGCCGCACCTTCGCCGAGCCGGCCTTCGCCGCCGACGCTGCCGCTGCGACACGGCTGCTACCGCCGTTCGACGCCAGCGCGGCGATCGGCATCTTTCCGGCGACCTTCGCGCAGGCGGGCCTCGCCGAGCTGCCCGGGGCCTATCTGCACCTGCTCGAGAACGCCCAAGGCCATTCGCCGCTGGCGAGGGAGGCGCTGCGCGAGGCCGCCACCAGCCGCCGGCTGTTCGCCTATCCCGACCCGCAGTACCGCGGGCTGACGCGCACGCTGGCCGACGAGGCCGGCGTGTCGCCCGACCACGTGCTGCCGGCCCCCGGCAGCAGCGACCTCATCGACCGCATCCTGCGCCTGGTCGCCGGGCCCGGCGCCGAGATCGTCGTCACCAAGCCGACGTGGTCGTTCTTCTACGCGTTCGTGCAGCGCTGGCAGCTGCAGCTGACGCAGGTTGCGCAGCGCGGCTCGCTCGAAGCCGGCGACCTCGAACACGACCTCGACGGGCTGCTCGCCGCGATCACGCCGCGAACGCGCCTCGTCTATCTGGTCAACCCGTGCAACCCGACCGGAACGATGGTCGACCCGCGTGCGCTCGAGCGCTTCGTGCAGCGCCTGCCGGCGCACGTGTTCGCGATCGTCGACGAGGCCTATGCGCAATACGCCGACCCCGACCGAGTGCCGCGCTGGCCCGACGTGCTCGACCGCTGCGCCGCGCCGGTCGTCGTGCTGCGCACGTTCTCGAAGTTCTTCGG
>CBDUBX010000173.1:0-5609 GCA_965365495.1 uncultured Burkholderiales bacterium | reverse complement strand
TGGGGCTGCTGATCCCGCCGTCGATCATCATGATCGTCTACGGCGTCAGCGCCGACGTGTCGATCGCCCAGCTGTTCATCGCCGGCGTCGTCCCCGGCGCGCTGCTGGCGCTGCTGTTCTCGGGCTACATCGCGCTGTGGGCGGCGACGCACCGCAGCCAGGTGCCGCCGGCCGACGCGCGGCAGTCGTTCGCCCAGCGGCTGTCCACGTCGCGCCACCTGCTGCCGGTGATGCTGCTCGTCGCCGCGGTGCTCGGCAGCATCTACAGCGGGGTCGCGACCGCCACCGAGGCGGCAGCGGTCGGCGTGCTCGGCGCGCTCGTCGTGTCGGCGGCGCAAGGGTCGCTGACGTGGCGCACCTTCGTCGATTCGCTGCTCGGCGGCACGCGGCTGTACTGCATGATCGCGCTGATCCTCGCCGGCGCGGCGTTCCTGACGCTGGCGATGGGCTACATCGGGCTGCCGCGCCAGCTCGCCGAGTGGATCGCCGCGCTCGGGCTGACGCCGCTGCAGCTGCTGGCGGTGGTGGCGCTGTTCTACATCCTGCTCGGCTGCTTCCTCGACGGCATCAGCATGGTCGTGCTGACGATGGGCGTGATCCTGCCGACGGTGCAGGCCGCCGGCATCGACCTGCTGTGGTTCGGCGTGTTCGTCGTCATCGTCGTCGAGATGGCGCAGATCACGCCGCCGGTCGGCTTCAACCTGTTCGTGCTGCAGGGGATGACCGGGCGCGGCATCGGCTGGATCGCGCGCGCGACGGCGCCGTTCTTCCTGCTGCTCGTCGGCGCGCTGGTGCTGATCACCGCGTTCCCGGCGATCGTCACCTGGCTGCCGCAGCAGATGCGCTGAACGCCGCTGCGCCGGCGAAGGCGCGGACGCGAATGCGCGACAACGCGACAGTGATCGCCAACGTTTGCCGACGCCGCCGCGTGCGCGACGGCGCGGAAGTGACCCGGCGACACGGTGCTTCTTTGCGGGCCACGACGCGCGCCGCGGCCTAGCATCGTTCATCGGGTCGCTTTCCGTCCCGGCCCACCCACTTGCGCGCGCCGATGTCCGACCTTTCGACCCCGCCGCGGCCCGCCGCGGCCCCCGGCTACGCCTGGCCGACCCCCGAGCTGCCCGGCTACCCGGCGCCGCGCGTCGGCGAGACGCCGCCGGCGTGCCACGTCGAAGGGATCAACGGCCGCCAGCTCGCCGGCACGCTGACGCTGTTCGACCCGGCGCACGGCGTGCTTGAGCTGCGGATGCACCCGCCGCGGCGGCCGCTGCCGCTGCGCTTCGAGCAGTTCCGCCGCCTGACGCTCGACGAGCCGCTCGCGCCGCTGCCGCCGGCGCCCGGCGCGCTCGGCGACGCGCCGCCACCGCTGCCGTTCGAAGTCACGCTGCACCACGCGAACCCGTGGCGCGGCCGTACCGTCGGCCACCGCGAGGAGGCGTGGGGGCTGTACCTGTTCGAACCGATCGACGGCACCGGCGCGCTGCGCCGCTGGTTCGTGCCGCGTGCGGCGTACGCGCGCGCCGAGATCGGCGTGCGGCTCGGCCAGGCGCTGGTCGAGCAGAACTCGGCCACGCCCGAGCAGATCCGCCAGGCGCTGGCCGAACAGGAGCAGATGCGCAGCCGCAAGCTCGGCGACCTGCTCGTCGTGCGCCAGATCATCACCCCCGACGAGCTGACGCAGGCGATCGAGCAGCAGTCGAAGATGCCGATGGTGCGCATCGGCGAGGCGCTGACCGCTCTGGGCTTCATCACCGAGGCGCAGCTCGACGACGCGCTGCTGCAGCAGCGCAGCGACCGCAGCGTGCCGCTCGGCGAGCTGCTGGTGCGCAGCGGCCTGGTCACGCGGGCCGACCTGCAGACCGCGCTCGCGCGCAAGATGGGCTACCCGCTGGTCGACGTCGTGCAGTTCGAGCCCGACGTCGACGCGCTGTCGCGGCTGCCGTTCGCGCTGGCGTCGAAGCTGCCGGCGCTGCCGCTGATGAGCCGCGGCGGGCGCCTCGTCGTCGCCGTCGAGGACCCGTCCAACCGCAGCCGCATCGACGAGATCGAGTTCGCCGCGCAGTGCAAGGTCGTTCCGGTGCTGGCGCGCTCGGGCGTGCTCGCCGGCGTCGTCGCGCGCGCCTACGAGAAGCTTGGCGCGACCGACCCGGCGGCGCGCAGCGGCGGCGAGGCGCCGACGAACGTCGAGTTCGAGCCCGGCGACGCGAGCAAGCTGCTCGCGACGATGGAGAAGGTCGACGTCCGCGACGACGACGACGAGCCGTCGAGCATCCAGCAGAGCGACAACTCGCTGGTGCGGCTGATCAATTCGATGATCCTCGAGGCGCACGCGCAGGGCGTCTCCGACATCCACGTCGAGTGCGCGCCGGGGCGCGAGAAGGTCCGCATCCGCTTCCGCCGCGACGGCCGGCTGCGCCCCTACCTCGAGCTGCCGCACACCTACCGCAGCGCGCTGATCGCGCGGCTGAAGATCATGTGCGACCTCGACATCAGCGAGCGCCGCAAGCCGCAGGACGGCAAGATCAACTTCTCGCGCTTCGTGCAGGGCGTCAAGCTCGAACTGCGCGTGGCGACGATCCCGACGCAGAACAACCTCGAGGACGCGGTGCTGCGGCTGCTCGCCAGCAGCAAGCCGCTGGCGCTCGACGCGCTGGGGCTGAGCCCGCGCAACCTCGAGCGGCTGCAGGCGGTGGCCTCGCGGCCCTACGGCATGCTGCTGTGCGTCGGCCCGACCGGGTCGGGCAAGACGACGACGCTGCATTCGCTGCTGGCGGCGATCAACACCCCCGAGCGCAAGATCTGGACCGCCGAAGACCCGGTCGAGATCACGCAGGCCGGGCTGCGCCAGATTCAGGTCAACGCGCGCATCGACTGGACCTTCGCGCGCGCGCTGCGCGCGCTGCTGCGCGCCGACCCGGACGTGATCATGGTCGGCGAGATCCGCGACCAGGAAACCGCGCAGGTCGCGATCGAGGCGTCGCTGACCGGCCACCTCGTGCTGTCGACGCTGCACACCAATAGCGCGCCCGAGACCGTGACGCGGCTGCTCGACATGGGGATGGACCCGTTCAACTTCGCCGACGCGCTGCTCGGCGTGCTCGCGCAGCGGCTGGTGCGCCGGCTGTGCCCGCAGTGCCGCACGTCGCGGCCGGCCAGCGCCGAGGAAGAGCACGAGCTGCTGCACGACTGGCTGCACGCGTCGGCCGACGCCGAAGCCGACAGCGCCGCCGCACGCCTTGCCGAATGGCGCGCGCGCTACGGCGACGGCAGCCGCGTCACGCTGTACCGCAGCGTCGGCTGCAGTCACTGCGGCAACAGCGGCTACCGCGGCCGCGCCGGCATCCACGAGCTGATGATCGTCGACCGCGGCCTGCGCCAGATGATTCAGACCGGCCAGCGCGCCGACGAGCTCCAGCGTCACGCGATGACCGAGGGCATGCGCACGCTGCGTCAGGACGGCATCGAGAAGGTGCTCGCCGGCGTGACGACGATCGAGGAAGTGCGCGCGGGGACTTGAGCCGCCGTTCGCTTCAGCGGTCGAAGGGATCGAAGGTCTGCACGCCGGTGCCTTCGAAGTCGCCGGTGTTGCGCGTCACGACGATCAGGTCGTGCAGCAGCGCGACCGCGGCAATCTGCTTGTCGATCGGGTGCTGCGGCTGCAATCCCATTAAGGCGCCCCAGACCTGCGCGCCATCGGCGTCGAAGTCGATGATGCGGTCGTCGTAGTCCTGTAGCACCCGCTCGAGCCACGAATGCAACAAGGCGGCCTGGGCGCCGTCGCCTCGTGCGCGGATCCGCTCGACGCCCTGTCGCAGCTCGCCGATGACCTGCACCGGCAGGTACAGATCGTCCGGATGGTCCTTCAGCCAGCGCCGCACGCCGGGGTCGGCCTTGCGACCCTTGCGCGCTTCACTCACGACATTGGTATCGATCAGGAACATCAGGCTTTCGAACGGGCGAAGTCTTCGTCACGGCCCACCGCGGGCATTTCCGCGAGCACCTGCGACAGCGGCCGCCGACGTGGTCGGGCAAGCGCGCCGCGCAGGATCTCACGGTGCTCTGCCTCGGCGCTGCGGCCGTGCCGCGATGCCGTTTCCTTCAGGGCCTGGACGATCTCTGCATCCACATTGCGAACGATGAGGTTGGTGGCCACGCAGCGCTCCTGCCGTCGAGCGAGCAACTGTAAACCTGCTTTGCAATCGTTGCAATCACGGTGAATCTGCCTGCCCGGCTGGTCGCACGCCGCTACTCCCCGACCAACCCGTTGCGGATCGCATAGACCGTCAGCTCCGAGTTGTTCGACAGCTGCAGCTTCTCGAGCACGCGCGCGCGGTAGACCGACACCGTTTTCGGGCTCAGCGTCAGCTCCTCGGCGATGTCGGCCAGGCGCTTGCCGCTGGCGATCATCACCATCGTCTGCATCTCGCGGTCGGACAGCTTGCTGTGCGGCGCTTCGAGCGCCGGCGTGGTCAGGCTCTCGACAAGCATCTGTGCGATCTCGGGCGTGACGTACTTGCGGCCCTGCGCGACGGTGCGCACCGCCTGCACCAGCGTTTGCGGGTCGCCGCCCTTGTTGACGTAGCCGAACGCGCCGGCGCGCAGCGCGCGGATCGCGTACTGGTCTTCCGGGTACATGCTGACGACGAGCACCTTGACCGGCGAGCCTTCGTCCTTCAGCGCGTGCAGCGCGTCCAGGCCGCTGCGCCCCGGCAGATTGATGTCGAGCACCAGCACGTCGCAGCCGCCGGGGCGAACGCCGGGCTCCGCCGCGCACCGGCGCAACAGCGTGCGCAGCTCGCCGTAGTCGCCGGCCTCGCCGACGACGCGGATGTCGGCGGCGTCGGCCAGCGTGTCGCGAATGCCGCGGCGCACCAGCGCGTGGTCGTCGCAAAGGATCACGTCGATCATCGCGCTGCGCCTCCCTTCACCGCGTCACGGGCCCGGCATCGGCCGGCTCGACCACTCCTCGGTCTCGGCGTCGACCGGCTCGGCGTCGTCGACGTCGGCGATCGGCACCGACAGGATCAGCGTCGTGCCGCCGGCGTCGCTGCTCAGGTCGATCCAGCCGGCGACCGTCGACGCGCGCTCGTGCAGCCCGCGCAGCCCGAAGCTCGTCGCCTTCTCGAGGTCGCTCGGGCCCAGCCCGTGGCCGTTGTCGACGACTTCGAGCGACAGCACGCCCGCGGTGATCGACAGGTCGACGACGACGCGCGTCGCGTCGGCGTGCTTGCCGACGTTGGTCAGCGCTTCCTGCACCGTGCGGTAGGCGACCAGCGGCACGCCGGCCGGCAGCGCCCGGCGCTGCGGGCTCAGCCCGCTGGCGCGGAACTCGCACGTGATGCCGGTCCGCTTCTCGAAGCGGCTGGTCATCCATTGCAGCGCCGCGACCAGCCCCTGCTCGAGGATCGCCGGGCGCAGGTTCTGCATGATCCGCTGGCTGGCTTCGATCGCCGCGGTCACGGTTTCCAGCGCCGACAGCGCGCGCTGCTGCACCGCCGGCTCGGCGGCGTGGCGGCGGATCCAGTCGAGCTCGAACTTCAGCGCCGTCAGCGATCCGCCGACGTCGTCGTGGATCTCGCGCGCGATCGCCTGGCGCTCGGCCTCGACGC
>CBDUBX010000172.1:0-5632 GCA_965365495.1 uncultured Burkholderiales bacterium | reverse complement strand
GCAAGGTGCGGACGATCGAGCGCAAGGACGAGCAGGTGCTGCTGGGCACCGACGAGTTCCTCGCGTTCTGCCGCCGCTGGAACAGCGAGCCGCTGATTACCGTCAACGTCGCCACGGCGCCGCCCGAAGAAGCCGCCGACTGGGTGCGCCACTGCAACCAACGCGCCGGTGGCGCCGGGCCGCGCGTGCGCTACTGGGAAATCGGCAACGAGCCGTACCTCGATCCGTCGGCGCCCGAAACGGCGATGACGCCGGCCGACTTCGGCCGCCGCGCCAACGCCTGCATCCGCGCGATGAAGGCGGTCGACGCGTCGATCGAATGCGGCGTGCCGCTGCGCACCGACCGCCTCGGCGCCGTCGACGGCACGAAGTTCAAGGGCTTCAACCAGACGGTGCTCGACCAGATCGACACGCCGTTCGAATGGGCGGCGTCGCACGCCAGCTACTACCCGGTGACGTTCGACAAGAGCGAGTCGGCCGAGGCGCTGTACCAGGCGACGATGTCGGGAACGCGCGTGCTGCAGCAGGACATGGACGAACTGCGCGCGCTGCTGCGCCGGCGCTACCCGCAGCGCCGGATGCGGCTCGCGTACACCGAATACAACGCGCTGTACTCGCTCGACATCCTGCGCTTCGGCATCGCCGCGGTGTTCCTGTCGAAGACCGACCGCTACATCGAAAGCATGGCCGCGGCGCTGTATGTCGCCGACGCGCTGCGCACTTTCGCGCTCTGCGACGACCTGCTGATGGCCAACTACTGGGCGATCTGCGGCAACTGGTGGTTCGGCGCGATCGGCCACGACCACCGCCCGCGGCCGCAGTTCCACGTGCTCGAAGCGTGGCGCGACTTCACCGCCGGCCGCCTGCTGCCGGTATCGGTCGCCGGGCCGACGATGGCGACCGCGCGCGCCGGCTTCGTGCCCGCTTACGCCGACACGCCGCAGGTCGCCGCGCTGGCGCTCGACCAGGGCGCCGGCGGTCTGCGGCTGATGGTGCTGAACCGCCACGCGTCGCAGCCGGTCGCGCTGCGGTTGCGGATCAAGGGCGCGCCAAGCGGCCGCGCGACGTGGCGCGCGCTGACCAGCGAGCACTACTTCGGCGAGCCGGTGCGCTGGTTCGAACGCAGCGTCGACGTGCGCGCCGGCGCCGTCGACGTGATGCTCGACCGGCATTCGCTGGCGCTGCTGCACCTGCCTCGCGGCTGACGGCGCGCCGCCTACCAGCGGTCGCCGTCGATGACGCTGCGGTACAGCGCGGCGTAGTTGGCCGCCATCACGCTGTCGGCGAAGCGCGCCTCGGCGTCGGCGCGGCACGCCGCAGGGTCGATCTCGGGCAGCCGGCGCAGCGCGTCGGCAAGGCTGGCGACGTCGTCGCAGAGGAAGCCGGTCTCGCCGTCGCGGATCTGTTCGGGGATGCCGCCGGCGGCGAGCGCGACCACCGGCGTCGCGCTGGCGAGCGCTTCCAGCACGACCAGCGGAAAGCAGTCGAACCAGCGCGGCGTCTGCACCAGCGCCTGTGCCGACAGCAGCGCGCCTTGCGCGCCGTCGATCTCGCCGACGTAGTTCACCTTCGGCGCCAGCGCGGTCAGCGGTCGCACCGCGAAGTCGTAATAGCGGCGGCTCTCGACGTTGCCGGCCAGCGTCAGCGGCACGCCGGCGCGCCACGCCGCGAGGATTGCCAGGTGCTGCGCCTTGAAGCGCGCGATCTTGGCGATGTGGATCGGCGGCTCGGTCTTCGCGGTGCGGTACGGCCAGTCGGCGAGCGGCAACCCGTAGTGGACGTGGCGCGTGCTGCCGCCGATCAGCGCCGCATGGGCGGCGCTGCAGGCGACGAGGTTGCGCCGCGCGAAACCAGGCGCCGGCGGGATGCACGTCGACACGACGCACGGCACGTCGTCGTGGCGCTGCGAATAGAGGTTCTGGAACGACCAGTCGTGGACGACGTCGTAGCGCTCTGCCGCGAGGTGCTCGCGCATCGCTTCGTACAGCGGCTCCTCCGACAGCAGGTCGCCGTCGCCGCTGACCGCCTGCCACGGCCGCTCGGGGTCGTAGGCCGCGACGTGCAGCGTGCGACCCGAGCACCGGCTGCGCGGCGGCGCCATCAGCGTCACGTCGTGGCCGGCGCGCACCAGCGCTTCGACCAACCAGTAGACGACGCGCTGGATCCCGCCGTAGCCCTGCGGCGGCGTCGAGTTGTAGACCGTCGACACCACCAGCACGCGCAACGACTTCATCGCCGCGGGATGCTAGCAGCGGACCACGTGCGAGCCGTCGTGCAAGCGCCCGTGGATCGGCCGCCACCGTGATCGGTTGGGCGCTTCGGTCGCGCCGATTGCGAACGAACGCGTCGATACACTAGCCGCCTGCCCGAACGAACCGCCCGATGCCGCCTTCGACCCCCGCGCCGGCGCCGCTTGCGATCGGGCCGTACACGTTGTCCAACCGCCTGTTCGCCGCGCCGATGGCCGGCGTCGGCGATCGCGCGTTCCGCCGTCTGTGCCGCCGCCTCGGCGCCGGCTACGCGGTCGGCGAGATGGTGTCGAGCCAGCGCGCGCTGTGGGCGACACCGAAGTCGCTGCGACGCACCGACCATGCCGGCGACGGCACCCCGGTGGCGGTGCAGATCGCCGGCGCCGAGCCGAGCGAGATGGCCGACGCCGCGCGCCACCAGATCGACCGCGGCGCGCAGATCGTCGACATCAACATGGGTTGCCCGGCGAAGAAGGTCTGCCACCGCTGGGCGGGCTCGGCGTTGATGCAGGACGTGCCGTTGGCGCTGGCGATCGTCAACGCGGTCGTCGCCGCCTGCGCGCCGCGCGGCGTGCCGGTGACGCTGAAGATGCGCAGCGGCGCCAGCGACCGCGAACGCAACGCGTTGGTGATCGCGCGCGCGGCCGAAGCCGCGGGCGTCGCGATGGTCGTCGTTCACGGCCGCACGCGCGAGCAGGGGTTTCGCGGCGACGCCGAATACGCGACCGTCGGCGCCGTGAAGGCCGCGCTGTCGATTCCGGTCGTCGCCAACGGCGACATCGACTCGCCGCACAAGGCGGCACGGGTGCTGCGCACGACCGGCGTCGACGCGGTGATGATCGGCCGCGCGGCGCAGGGCCGGCCGTGGCTGTTCGGCGAGATCGCCCACTTCCTCGCGCACGGTCGCACCGCGCCCGCACCGCTCGTCGCCGACGTTCGCCGCTGGTTGCTCGACCACCTGCGCGAGCACCACGCGCTGTACGGCGCCGACCTCGGCGTGCGCACCGCGCGCAAGCACATCGGCTGGGCGCTGCGCGGTCTGCCCGGCGGCGACGCGGCACGCACGCGTCTGAACGCGATCGACGACGCCGACGCGCAGGCCGCCGCGCTCGACGCGTATTTCGCGGCGCTGCAGGCGACGAACCTGCGGCTGCCGTCCGCCGACTCGTTGCCGCTCGCGGCGTGACGCCGCCACCGACTGACGTGACTTGCCGATGACCGCTTCCCGAACCGCGCTGCTGTCGGTGTCCGACAAGACCGGCGTCGTCGACTTCGCACGCGCGCTGGCCGCGCGCGGTTTTCGCCTCGTGTCGACCGGCGGCACCGCCAAGGCGCTGGCCGCCGCCGGGCTCGAGGTGACCGAAGTCGCCGACGTCACCGGCCACCCCGAGATCCTCGACGGTCGCGTCAAGACGCTGCACCCGAAGATCCACGGCGGGCTGCTCGCGCGGCGCGACGACGCTTCTCACGTCGCCGCGCTCGCCGACCACGGTATCGCGCCGATCGACGTGCTCGTCGTCAACCTGTACCCATTCGCTGCGACGACGGCACGCGCCGACTGCACGCTGGCCGACGCGATCGAGAACATCGACATCGGCGGCCCGGCGATGCTGCGTGCCGCGGCCAAGAACTGGCCCGACGTGACGGTGCTCGTCGACCCTGCCGACTACGAACGCGTGCTCGCCGAACTCGACGCCGGTGGCCCGCGCCGAGCGACGAAGCTCGCGCTCGCGACCAAGGTCTATGCGCACACGGCGGCCTACGACGCCGCGGTGGCGAACTACCTCGGCACGCTGGCTGACGGCGCCGACGAGGCGCTCGACGCGGTGCCGGCGCGCACCGCGTTCGCGCCGCGGCTGACGCTGCAGTTCACGAAGCTGCAGGACCTGCGCTACGGCGAGAACCCGCACCAGCGCGCGGCGTTCTACCGCGACGCCACGCCGCCCGCCGGCACGCTGGCGCGCGCGCGCCAGTTGCAGGGCAAGGAGCTGAGCTACAACAACATCGCCGACGCCGATGCGGCGTGGGAGTGCGTTCGCTCGCTGCGCGTCGCCGCTGCCGCGCAGGGCGCGGCCGGGGTCGCGGCGGGCGCCGGCATCGCCGCCCGCGCCGCTTGCGTGATCGTCAAGCACGCCAACCCGTGCGGCGTCGGCATCGGCGACGACGCGCGCCAGGCTTACGAGCGGGCTTACGCCACCGACCCGACGTCGGCGTTCGGCGGCATCGTCGCGTTCGACGTCGAAGTCGACGGCGTGACCGCGGCGGCGGTCGCCAAGCCGTTCGTCGAAGTGGTCGTCGCGCCGGGGTTCGACGCCGATGCGCGCCGTGTCTTTGCCGCCAAGGCCAACGTGCGGCTGCTCGAAGTGCCCGGCGCTGGGCCGGCGGTCGGCGCGACGGCCGACGACGACGTCGACTTCCAGCGCGTCGGCGGCGGTCTGCTGGTGCAAAGCCGCGACGCGAGGAACGTCACGCTCGCCGAACTGCGTGTCGTCACGCGGCGCGCGCCGACGCCGGCGCAGATTGCCGACCTGCTGTTCGCGTGGCGCGTCGCGAAGTTCGTCAAGAGCAACGCAATCGTCTTCTGCCGCGACGGCGCGACGCTCGGCGTCGGCGCCGGCCAGATGAGCCGCATCGACAGCGCGCGCATCGCGTCGATCAAGGCCGCGGCCGCAGGGCTGTCGCTGGCGGGTTCGGCGGTGGCCAGCGACGCGTTCTTCCCGTTTCGCGACGGGCTCGACGTCGTCGCCGACGCCGGCGCCGACTGCGTCGTGCAGCCCGGCGGCAGCGTGCGCGACGCCGAAGTGATCGCTGCCGCCGACGAGCGCGGGTTGGCGATGGTCTTCACCGCGACGCGCCACTTCCGTCACTGAATTCCGTCACGTTCCGCACCGGCGCTCAAGCCGGCGCGCGGCGGCGCCGATATCGTCGCTGCGATGAGCTTTCTCGACACCGAGCCGGCTGCGATCGACCGCCTCGAGGTCGGCGGACCCTGGTCGCGCTTTCGCGTCGCCGACCCGCGCGTGCGCCGCGCGACGCTGCGCGCGCTGCGAGTCGGCGACGTGCCGATCACGCTCGGCGTCGCCGGCGGGCCGACGGTCGGCGTCGCGCTGTGGTCGATCGACGACGTCCGCGGCCGGCTGCAGTTCAACGTCACGCGCACGCCCGAAGCGGCCGCCGCGGTCGCCGCGGCGGGCGGCGTCTGGGCCGCGGCCTACCTCGACGAAGCCAAGGTCCAGTTCGCGATCCCGCGCGTCGTCTGCGACACGTCGCCGTGGTTGAAGAGGCTGAAGCGGCTGGACTTGTCGACCGTCGTGCCCGTGCCGACGCCGCCGGCGCGGGACTCGCTGGAGTTGACGCCCGGAAGGTCGCTGACGGCGATGCCG
>CBDUBX010000171.1:0-5657 GCA_965365495.1 uncultured Burkholderiales bacterium | reverse complement strand
TGTGGGACGACCCGAAGCTCGCCGACGACGTCGACGCCGGCCGCTACTTCCTGCCGAACGCGCCGACCGGCCACCGCGAGACGCTGATCACGAGCCCGCTGCGCGCCGAACCGCAGTACCTGCAGATCATGCCGGGGCCGTCGGCGTGGCCGCTGTTTGGCGCGGTGTTCACCGCCGGCTTCTTCCTGCTGCTGACGGTGCAGGCGTACACGGCCGGCGCTGTCAGCGGCGTGCTCGCCGTCGCCTGCGTGCTGCGCTGGCTGTGGGAGACCGACCGGCCGGTGGCGGTGCCGCAGGCCGACGTCGGCGCCGGCATCGTGCTGCCGACGTACGTCACCGGGCCGTCGACCCACGGCTGGTGGGCGATGGCGACACTGCTCGTCGTCGTCGGAATGATCTGGTTGATGACGGTGTTCGCGTGGTTCTTCCTGCACGGCGTGCATCCGCAGTTCTGGCAGCCGGCGCCGGCGCCGTCGTGGGCGGCGGTGCTGGCCGCCGGCTACGCCGTGGCGGCGGCGCTGGCGCTGGTCGCACGCGCCGCGCTCGCGCGGTCGCGTGCCACAGCTTGGGGGTCGACGACGCTGCTGCTCGCCGCCGCGGCGGTGCTGGTCGCGATGTTCGCGCTCGACGCGACGAGCTGGCGCCACCGCGGCCTCGACCCCGAGCTGACTGCGCAGGCGGCGCTGGTCGCCGCGTTCCTGGCGCAGAACGGCTTTCTCGTCGCGATCGGCGCGCTGATGGCGCTGTACGTCGCCGCGCGAACCAGCCGCGGCTTGGTCACGCGGCCGACCAACAACACCGTCGACCTCGTCGTCATCTTCATCGCCTACACCGCGGCCCAGTCGGCGCTGTCGGCGCTGCTGACCGGCATGTCCCCGGGCGGCGGCTGAATGCGGCGCTGGGCTTTATTGCTCGGCGGGCTCGTCGTCTGGGCGGCGCACTTCTTCGCGCTGTACGGCATCGCGAGCGTCTGGCTGCAAGGGCCGACCGCGCCCGTGCTCGTTGGCGTGGCGACGCTCGCTGCGCTCGCCGTCGACGGCTGGCTGCTGTGGCGCACTGCGCCGGCGAAGCGGGCGCGCGCCGTCGGCATCGACCGCGAAGATCGCTGGATCGCCCGCGTCGGCTTCGTCGGCGCGGCGCTGTCGGCGCTGGCCGTGGTCTGGCAGGGCCTGCCCGCGCTGATCGTGTGACCGCACGCGCCGCCGCGCGGTACGTTCGGCCAAGCCGTCGCGTCAGGGCTGGCGGATCGCCGCGCCGAGCGGCGCAGCGACGCTGTCGCACGCTGACGATCCGGCGTCGACGTTGTCGTCGAGCGGCAGGAAATGCGCGCCGATGGTGGCGCAACGCACGGCGTGCCGCCGCACGCGCGGCCACTGCCGCAGCAGCTGCGCGGCGGCGCGCCACGTGGCGAGCAGTTCGCGGCTGTCGCGGTCGATCAGCCACTGCAGTGCCGGCGACGCGACGCCGGCGACGAACCATTGAACGAGTGCGTGCAAGCCGCTGACGCCGGGCTTCTTCACAACGACGAGGAGCGCAGCCCGACGCCGTGCGGCCCGGCGACCGACGAGCTGCCAGCCGGTTGCGCGCGGCAAGGCCACGCTTTCGCGCAGGTGGACGATGCGGCAATGCGGCAGTAGCGCGAAGCCGCAGCCGTGGTGGGCGAAGCGGCGGATCAGGTCGTCGTCTTCGCCGTACATGAAGAACAGCGGGTCGAAGCCGCCGACCCGCCGCCATGCCGCGTTGCGCACGAACCAGGCTGCCGCGTTGAGCCCGCGCACGTCGTAGTGCTCGGCGACGCGCCCGAGGCACGCGTCCGACAGGTACGCAGTCGCGTGCCGCGCCAGGTAGCTGCGCAGCATCTTGTCGTCGACGTGGTCGGCGTCCGGGCTGCAGTGCAGCGGCGACGCGACCGCGTGCGCGCTGCCGGCCATGAAATCCTCGAGCCGGGCGATCGTCTCGGGCAGCACGAACGCGTCCTGGTTCAGCAGGAACGAGTACGCATGGCCGCGGCGCATCGCGTGCGCGATGCCGACGTTGTTGGCGACACCGAAGCCGAGGTTGGCGCGCTGCGGCAGCAACTCGACTTCGGGGTAGTCGCTTCGCAGCGTCTCGCACGTGGCGTCCGAAGACGCGTTGTCGACGACGATGACGTGCGCCCGCCGCGTGCTGCCGCGCAGCGCGTCGAGGTTGCGCCGCAGCCACGGCGCGGCGTTGTAGGTGACGATGACGACGGCGGTCGCCGTGTCGGACGACGCGCCAGCAGCGTCGGGGCGGGCGGCGGTCATCGTCGACGGCCGGAGGTCTTCCGATCGCGGCGCGAAGCCGGGTGTCGAGCGGCCCGCATCGGACCACATTGCACGCGACGACTCGGGGCGGGACCCACGGCCGCGAGTCTGACACGGTGCCGCCGCAATCCGCGGCGGTGCCGCCGCCGCCGCGTGGCGTATGCACGCGACCCGCTGCGCCGGCGGGGTCGTCGTTGGCGGCGCTGCATCGCCCGCGCCCCGCCGGCAGGCCTCACGCTCCCGCCCGATACCCCCGCGGGATCGCCGCCAGCAGCCGCTTCGTGTAGTCCTCGCGCGGCGCGGCCAGGATGCGTTCGGCGCGGTCGTGTTCGACGACGGCGCCGTCCTTCATCACCAGCACGTCGTCGGCGAGGAAGCGCACGACCGCGAGGTCGTGGCTGATGAAGACGTAGGCCAGGCCGAACTCGTCCTGCAAGTCGCGCAACAGATTCAGCACCTGTGCCTGCACGCTGACGTCGAGCGCGCTGACCGCTTCGTCGAGCACCAGCACCTCGGGGTTCAGCGTCAGGCAGCGCGCGATCGCCACGCGCTGGCGCTGGCCGCCGCTGAACTCGTGCGGATATTTGCCGAACGCGCGGCCGTCGAGCCCGACCTTCTCCAGCAGCGTGCGCGCGCGCTGCTCGCGCTCGGCGGTGTTCGCCCCGATGGCGTGGATCGCCATCGGTTCGACGAGCGTCTGACCGATCGTGAAGCGCGGGTTCAGGCTGGCGTACGGGTTCTGGAACACGATCTGGATCCGCCGGCGCAGCGCGTCGCGTTCGCGGCTGGCCATCTGCGACAGGTCGCGGCCGTCGAACCGCACCTGGCCGCCGGTGGGCTCGTGCAGGCGTAAGAGCGTCAGCCCCATCGTCGTCTTGCCCGACCCCGATTCGCCGACGACGCCCAGCGTGTGCCCGCGCTTCAGCGCGAAGGTCACGCCGTGCACCGCCTTGAACTCGCGCCGCCCGAAGACGCCTTGGCGCAGCCAGAAGCTCTTGGCCAGCGCGCGCACTTCGAGCACCACCGGCGCGTCCGGGTCTCTCGGCTTCGCCGCCGCCGCGTCGGGCCGGGCCGCGCCGCCGCCGGCGATGTGCTCGTCGATGACCATCAACCGCGCCGGGTTGCCTTCCAGGCTCGGCCGGCACGCGAGCAGCGCACGCGTGTACGCGTCCTGCGGGCGCTCGAAGAGGTCGGCCACCGCGCCCTGCTCGCGCACCGTGCCGTCGCGCAGCACGACGACGCGGTCGGCGATCTCGCCGACGAGCGCCAGGTCGTGGCTGATGAACAGCAGGCTCATCCGGCGCTCGGCCTTCAGCCGGGCCAGCAGCTCGAGGATCTGGCGCTGGATCGTCACGTCGAGCGCGGTCGTCGGCTCGTCGGCGATCAGGAGTTGCGGCTCGCAGGCCAGCGCCATCGCGATCATCACGCGCTGCTGCTGGCCGCCCGACAGCTCGTGAGGGTGGCTCGCCAGTCGCCGCCGCGGCTCGGGGATGCCGACTTCGGCCAGCAGCTCCTCCGCCCGCGCCGTCGCCTGCCGGCGCCCCAACCCGAGGTGCTTGACGAGCGGCTCGACGAGCTGCTGGCCGATATTGAACACCGGGTTCAGCGAGCTCATCGGGTCCTGGAACACGCAGGCGATCTCGCGCCCACGAACCGCCTGCAGCTCGCGCAGGCCGGTTCGCAGCAGGTCGCGCCCGCGCCACAGGATGCGGCCGCTGCGCTCGGCGTTGTCGGGCAGCAAATTCAGCACCGACATCGCGGTGACGCTCTTGCCCGACCCCGATTCGCCGACCAGCGCCACCGTCGTCTCGGCCGGCACGTCGAACGACACCCCCTGCGCGCCGCGGCCGACGGCCTCGGCGCGCGCGCCGCGGTCCATGCGGAAGGCGACGCGCAGGTCGTCGATCGACAGCAGCGGTGGCGGCAACGCGGCGTTCGTCATGTCAGGCCGCGCAGTCGCGGGTCCAGCGCGTCGCGTGCCGCGTCGGCCAGTAGCGAGAACGCGGTGACGAACACCGCCATGAACGCCGTCGCCGTCGCCAACTGCCACCAGTGGCCGAGGATCAACTCGACCTGCGCCTCGGCGAGCATCGTCCCCCAGCTCACCTGGTCGACACGCACGCCCAGCCCCAGGTACGACAGGATCACCTCGGCCTTGATGAACGCCACCACCAGCAGCGCCATGCGCACGAGGACGACGTGGCTGACGTTGGGCAGGATGTGGCGAAAGATGCGGCTCGCGCGGCTGGCGCCGATCGCCTCGGCGGCGCGCACGTATTCGCGGCCGCTGTGCTTGATGAACTCGGCGCGCACCTGGCGGTACATGCCGGTCCAGCCGGTCAGCGCGAGGATCACGACGACGCTCTCGATGCCGCGGCCGACGACCGCGGCGAACGCGAAGATCAGCAGGATGTTCGGGATCGACTCGAACACGTTGTAGAGCCATTCGAGCGCGTCGCCGACGCGGCCGCCGAAGAAGCCGCCGAGCGCGCCGAGGACGGTGCCGATCCCGGTGGCGACGAGCGCGGCCATCACGCCGACGAAGACGCTGATGCGGCTGCCCTGCACCGCCTTGGCGAAGACGTCGCGGCCGAGGCGGTCGGCGCCGAACGGCCGCGTCGGCGACTTGTCGACGTCGGCGGTGGCGTAGGCCTTCGCGCGCGCGTCCCAGGCCTCGTAGCGCGGCGCCAGCGGGTCGATCGCCGACAGGTCGGCGTTGGGGCCCTCCGGGCGGTCGATGCCGGCGCCGCCGCCGCGCGGCGCCGCGGGCCCGAGCAGCGTCGGCGGCGCGTTCGACACCGCGACCTCGCGCTGCCAGTCGCCGGCGACGAAGCCGGCCCACGCGGCGACGATCAGCGCCACGAAGGCGACAACGACGACGAGGCTCGCCACGCCGACCCGGTCGCCGCGGAACCGCCGCCACGCCGCGTGCCAGACGCCTTCGCTGCGCACGTCGCTGGCGTGCGACCCGGCCGGGGCCGTAGCGAGGACCGCGCTCACGCCGGCGGCCTTGCCATGCGCCGCGTGCGCCGCGCGGTCGCAGAACGTGCACCCCTCGGGGACCGGCCCCCGCAGGCGGCCAAGGGGAGCGGCATGTCCGGAGCGCGCCGAACCCGATCCGGGTCCCCCGGTCGGGTTCGGTGCCCCCTCGGGGGGCGGCCGCCAGACGGCCGGGGGCTCACTTCAACACCACCCGCGGATCGGCGAGCTTGAACGCGACGTCGGTCGCGAGGTTGATCGCCATCGTCAGCACCGCGAGGTAGATCGTCACGGCCTGGATCACCGGGAAATCGCTGCGGTTCACCGCCAGCAGCACTTCGCGGCCGATGCCGGGGATCGAGAAGAAGACCTCGATCAGGAAGCTGCCGACGA
>CBDUBX010000170.1:0-5673 GCA_965365495.1 uncultured Burkholderiales bacterium | reverse complement strand
GACCGCATCGACCGCAACGACCGCATCGACCGCAACGACCGCAACGACCGCAACGACCGCAACGACCGCAACGACCGTGGTACCCCAGGCGACCGCGTCCGGCCGGTGATGCCGGCGCCGCCGGCCGGCCCCGCGAACCCGCCGCCCGCGGTAGGGATGCCGTTCAATGGTGCCGCGGCGCCGCCGACCGACGCGGCCGTGCCGTCTGGGCGCTCGCCGCGCCCCGGCAGCCGCGCCGACGACGCGCGCGTTCGCGGCTGGGCCGACGACGGCCGCGGCCGCGGCGCGGGCGGCGACGCCGCGGTCCGCGGTCGGCCTGACGACGCGCGGCGCGGTGGCCCATCGCCGTCGGCCGTGCCGCCGACGCCCACCGCCGTGCCGCCGCCCGCCGCGACGCCGCGTGCCGCGTTGCCGCCCACCGCGATGCCGCCCGCGGCCCAAGTTGCGCCACCGGCCGCGCTACCGCAGGTCGTCACCGCGCCGCGCGCCGTGCCGGCGCCTTCGGTCGCCCCGGTTGCGCCGACGGCGCCGGCGTTCCGGCCGGCGCTGCCGGCGCAACGCCCCGGCCGCGACGGCGGCGGCGACCGCGGCGGCGTGGCGCCGCGCGACCGCCGGCTCGAGCGCTGACGCCGCGCGCGCGGCGGCGCCGCGTCAGCGCAGCACCGTCGCCAGCGCCGGCCAGACGTTGTCGAGCATCCGCGCCTGCGCCGACTGGTTTGGGTGGATGCGGTCGGCCTGGAACAGCGCCTCGGCGTCGGCGGCGTCGGCGACGCCGGCGAGCAGCGTCGGCACGAGCGTCGCGCGGTGGTCGCGCGCGACGTCGGCATAGGCATCGGCCAGCCCTTCGGCGTAGCGCCGGCCGTAGTTCGGCGGCATTTCGATGCCCACGACGACCACCTCGGCGCCGCCGTCGCGCGCGGCCTTGGCCATCGCCGCGAGGTTGGCGCGCAGCTGCGCCAGCGGCAGGCCGCGCAGCGCGTCGTTGCCGCCGAGCTCGATGACGACGACCGACGGCCGGTGGCGCGCGAGCAGCGCCGGCAGCCGGGCGCGGCCGCCCGACGTCGTGTCACCGCTGACGCTGGCGTTGACGACGCGCCAGCGTGGCGCTTCGCGCGCCAGCCGCCGCTCGAGCAGCGTGACCCAGCCGGCGTCGCGCGCCAGCCCATAGCCGGCCGACAGGCTGTCGCCGACGACGAGCAGCGTCGGCGCATCGGCGCCGCGCGCCGTGACCGCAGACCGCGCAGGGAGACCGACCGCGGCGACGACGAAGCCGGCGAGCAGGCTACAGTGGCGCAGAAGGGCGCGCCGTCGGGGTGAAGTCAAGTCGATGTCCGAACCGATCATTGAAGTCCAGCAGGTCACGAAGCAGGTGGCCGATTCCACCGGCACGCTCACCATACTTCACGCGATCGATTTCGCGCTGGCGCCGCGCGAATCGGTGGCCATCGTCGGCGCGTCGGGGTCGGGCAAGAGCACGCTGCTGTCGATCCTCGCCGGGCTCGACGTGCCGACGTCGGGCACCGTGCGGCTCGCCGGCGAAGACCTGTTTGCGCTCGACGAAGACGAGCGCGCGGCGTTGCGGTCGCGCCAGGTCGGCTTCGTGTTCCAGAGCTTTCAGCTGCTGGCCAACCTGACCGCGCTCGAGAACGTGATGCTGCCGCTCGAGCTGCTCGGCCGCGCCGACGCACGCGCCGCGGCGACCGAGATGCTGCGGCGCGTGGGCTTGAGCGAGCGGCTGCGCCACTACCCGAAGGTGCTGTCGGGCGGCGAGCAGCAGCGCGTTGCGCTGGCCCGGGCCTTCGTCGTGCGGCCGGCGGTGCTGCTCGCCGACGAGCCGACCGGCAGCCTCGACTTCGCCACCGGCGCGACGGTGATGGAGCTGATGTTCGAGCTCAACCGCGAGGTCGGCACGACGCTCGTGCTCGTCACCCACGACGTGCAGATCGCGTCGCGCTGCGAGCGCCAGCTGCGCATCGAGGCGGGGCGGCTCGTCGACGCGGTGGCCGAGGTCGACGCGACCTGATCGGCCGTTCGCGGCGTCGGCCGCGGCGACGCGAGCCCACGACCGAACGACGGCACGGCCGCGTCGCCGCGCCGCCGCCGTCAGCGCACGACGAGCACCGGGATCGTGCTGTGCGTCAGCACCTTCTGCGTCTCGCTGCCGAGCAGCAGCGCGCTCATGCCGCGCCGGCCGTGCGATGCCATCACGACGAGGTCGCAGCCCTGCGCCTTGCCGTGGTCGAGGATCGCCTCCCACGGGTGCAGCCCTTCGACGGTGTGGCCGCGGCAGGCGACGCCGGCGGCGGTCGCCGCGTCGACGACGGCCTGCACGCGGGCTTCGGCGATGCGTTCCTGCGCGTCGACGAACTCCTGAGGCGGCACCGGCTGCATCTCCGACACCGCGCTGTACGGGAAGGGCTCCTTGACCGCCAGCGCGTAGACCGTCGCGCCGGTCAGCCGCGCCAGGCCGATCGCCGTCGGCAGCGCCTTCGACGTGATGTCCGAGCCGTCGGTCGGGAACAGGATGCGCTGATACATGGATGCTCCGCGTCACGCGAGAGCGTCAGTGTTGCGCCGGCGGCGGCGGCGACGTTGACCCGGGTCAACCCCCCGCGCCGGTCGCGACCGGGCGGCGCGGGTCGCTGCACCACTCGCTCCACGACCCCGGGTACAGCGTCGTCGCGCCGATCCCGGCATGGACCATCGCCAGCAGGTTGTGGCACGCGGTGACGCCCGAGCCGCATTGCTGGACGACACCGTCGGCGGCGGCGACGCCGAGCGCGGCGAACTCGGCGCGCAGCACCGCCGGCGGCTTGAAGCGTCCGGCGGCGTCGAGGTTGTCGCGGAAGAAACGGTTCGTCGCGCCGGGGATGTGGCCGGCGACCGCGTCGAGCGGCTCGACGTCGCCGCGAAAGCGTTCGCCGGCGCGCGAGTCGACGACGCGCAGCGTGCCCAGGCGCGCCAGCAGTAGGTCGGCGTCGATCGTCGCCATCGCCGGCGCAGCGGTCGCCGGGTAGGGCGGCTGCGGCGCGACCGACGGCGGCTCGGTCGTCGTCTCGCCGCCGGCGGCGCGCCACGCGGCGCGGCCGCCGTCGAGCACCGCGACGTCGGCGTGGCCGAGCCAGCGGAGCAGCCACCACGCCCGCGCGGCGTAGGGGCCGCCGTGGTCGTCGTAACAGACGACGGCGACGCCGGGGGCGATGCCCCAGCGGCCGGCGGTCGCCGCGAACGTTGCGCGGGCGGGCAGCGGGTGGCGGCCGTTGCGGCCGCTGCGCGTGCCCGACAGGTCGCGCTCGAGGTGCGCGTACTGCGCGCCGGGCAGGTGGCCGGCGGCATACGCGCGCTCGCCGGCAGCGGCGTCGGTGAGGTCGTAGCCGCAGTCGAGGATCACGACGTCGCGCGGTGTGGCGAGCGCGGTGCGCAGTTCGTCGGCGGCGATCAGCGGCGGGCGGGTCATCGGCTCAACTCTCGGCGGGCGCGTCGGCGGCGGCGTCGCGCCGGCGCAGGAACGTGGCGGCGACGCCGGCGGCGACGATCAGCACCATGCCGGCCAGCGCCAGCGGCCGCACCGGGTCGTCGAACAGCCACACGCCGTAGCCGAACGCGAACGCGATGCCGAGGTACTGCAGCGCGGCGATGCCGAGCGTCGCTCCCCGGGCGTAGGCGCGGGTCATCGTCCACTGGCCGCCGGTGGCGAGCAGCGCGGTGGCGAGCAGCAGCGCGACGCCGCCGGCCGTGTGGCCGTGCGCGGCGCCGTCCGTGCCGCCGTCGAAGCCGCCGGCGAGCAGCGTCAGCACCGCGCCGAACGCCACGCCGGTCAGCGAGAAGTAGAAGACGACGCGTTCGCCGGGCTCGCCCGCGCGGCCGAGCGCGGTGACCTGCAGATACGCCATCGCCGACAGCATCCCCGACAGCAACCCCATCAGCCCGTACCACAGCTGGTCGCGCTCGATCGTCGGCCGCAGCACCATCGCGACGCCGGCGAACCCGGCGAGCACCGCGACGACGAGCCGCCAGTCGAGGCCCGCGCGACCCTGCGACAGCAGCACCGCGCCGCCGATCAGGAACAGCGCGATCCATACCGACGACATGTAGTTCAGCGTCATCGCGGTGGCCAGCGGCAGGCCGCCGATCGCGTAGAACCACAGGCACAGCGCGGTCGTGCCGACGCTGCCGCGCCAGAAGTGCATCGCCGGCACCGACGTCCGCCACGACACGCCGCGCCAGCGCATCGCCAGCGCCATCGCCGCGCTGCCGACGAGCGAGCGGTACATCACGATCTCGCCGGCGCCGTACTGCTGCGACGCCTGCTTGACGCACACCCCCATCGCCGCGAAGAGCAGCGACGCCAGCACCATCTGCAGCGATGGCGACATCGGCATCAGGCCGCGGCGTGCTCCATCCGCATCTGGCGCCGGTACCACTCGTGGAAGTGCTGCATCCCGTCTTCCATCGGGCTCTGGTACGGGCCGACCTCGTCGTCGCCGCGCGCCAGCAGCGCCTGGCGGCCGGCGTCCATCCGCAGCGCGATCTCGTCGTCCTCGACGCAGGTCTCCAGGTAGGCCGCCTGCTGCGCCTCGACCAGCTCGGGCTCGAACGCGGCGACTTCCTCGGGGTAGAAGAACTCGACCAGGTTCAGCGTCCTGCGCGGGCCCTGCGGGAACAGCGTCGAGACGATCAGCACCTGCGGGTACCACTCGACCATCGTCGTCGGGTAGGCAGTCAGCCAGACCGCGCCGCGTGCCGGCGGCCGGCCGTCGCCGAAGCGCAGCAGCTCCTGCTGCCAGCGGCGGTAGGCGGGCGAGCCCGACTGCGCCAGCGCCTGGTTGACGCCGACGGTCTGCACCGAATGGTGCTCGCCGAACTGCCAGCGCAGGTCGTCGCAGGTCACGAACCGGCCCAGACCGGGGTGGAACGGACCGACGTGGTAGTCCTCGAGATAGACCTCGATGAAGGTCTTCCAGTTGTAGTCGCAGGCGTGCAGGTGGGCGCGGCCGTAGACGTAGCCCGAGAAGTCGAAGTCGCCGGCCGGGTCGGCGGCAGCCAGCTCGGCGGCCACGTCGCGGCCGTTGCCTTCGAACAGCAGCCCGCGCCAGCGCTGCAGCGGGTAGTTGCGCAGGTTCAGGCACGGGTCTTCGTCGAAGTGCGGCGCGCCGAGCAGCTCGCCGTCGAGGCCGTAGGTCCAGCGGTGCAGCGGGCAGACGACCTGCTGCCCGGTGTGGCCGCGGCCCTTGAGCATGATCGCCTGGCGGTGGCGGCAGACGTTCGAGATCAGCTCGACCCCCTGCGCCGACCGCACCAGCGCGCGGCCTTCGCCCTCCTGGACCAGCGCCAGGTGGTCGCCGACCTCGGGCACCGCGAGCTCGTGCCCGACGTAGCGCGGCGTGCGGGAGAAGATCAGTGCCTGCTCGCGGTCGAACAGCGCGGCGTCGAAATAGCTGGAAACCGGCAGCTGGCTGCGGCTGCGCGCGAGGGCATCGCGCGAGATGCTCAGGTCCGACATGATCCGACCGGATCCTCCTTGGCTGAAGCGTGACCGACCCAGCTGGGGGCGGTCGGGCGGGTGACAAGGCCGGCGTCGAGGCGCCGGTAGCGCGGCCACCGATTGTACCGGCCGGGGTGCCCCGACCGGCGCCGGGAGCCGGCGGGCGACGCGGGTGCGGCGGTTGCCCG
>CBDUBX010000169.1:0-5692 GCA_965365495.1 uncultured Burkholderiales bacterium | reverse complement strand
TGGCCGCGACCGAGCCCGACGCGGCGCTCGGCAACGGCGGCCTCGGCCGGCTGGCGGCTTGCTTCCTCGACTCGATGGCCACCCTCGGGCTGCCCAGCTACGGCTACGGCATCCGCTACGAGTTCGGCATGTTCAAGCAGCGCATCCAGTCGGGGCGCCAGATCGAGCTGCCCGACCCGTGGATCGAGGACGGCACGCCGTGGGAGTTCCCGCGCGGCGAGGTGCAGTACCCGGTGCGCTTCGGCGGCTGGGTCGAAGCGGCGGCCGATCCGGCGACGCCGCCGCTGTGGCGCCACGCTGCGCAGGTCGACGCCAAGGCCTACGACATGGTGATCCCCGGCCACGGCACGCGCCGCGTCGCGACGCTGCGGCTGTGGAAGGCGGTGGCACCGAGCCACATCGACCTGCACGCGTTCAACAGCGGCGACTACGCGCGCGCTGCCGAATTCAAGAACCAGTACGAGAACATCTCGTGGGTGCTGTACCCGAACGACAGCACGCCGGCGGGGCGCGAGCTGCGGCTGCGCCAGGAGTACTTCTTCACCAGCGCGTCGCTGCAGGACATCGTCGCGCGCCACCTGCGCGAGCACCCCGACCTTTCCAACCTGCCCGACCAGGTCGCGATCCACCTCAACGATACCCACCCGGCGATCGGTGTGGCCGAGCTGATGCGGCTGCTCGTCGACGAGCACGGCTTCGACTGGCCCGACGCGTGGCGCATCACCGGCCGCGTGTTCAGCTACACCAACCACACGCTGATGCCCGAGGCGCTCGAGACCTGGCCGGTGGCGCTGATGCAGCAGGTGCTGCCGCGCCACCTCGAGATCATCCTGCGCATCAACGCCGAGTTCCTGGCGCACGCCGCGGCGCTGCGCCCCGGCGACGGCGACTGGCTGCGGCGACTGTCGCTGATCGACGAGGCCGGCGAGCGCCGCGTGCGGATGGCGCACCTGTCGATCGTCGGCAGCCACAAGGTCAACGGCGTGTCGGCATTGCACTCGGCGCTGCTGACGCAGACGATCTTTGCCGACTTCGCGCGGATGTGGCCCGAGCGCTTCACTAACGTCACCAACGGCGTGACGCCGCGGCGCTGGCTGGCGCACGCCAACCTCGACCTCGCCGACCTCGTCGACGCGACGATCGGCACCGATTGGCGGCTCGACCTCGACGCGCTGCGCGGCCTGCGGCCGCACGCCGACGACGCGGCGTTTCGCAGCGCGTTCCGCGCCGTCAAGCACGCCGCCAAGCGGCGGCTGGCGGCGCTGATCGCCGCCACCACCGGCACCGCGGTCGACCCGGCGAGCCTGTTCGACGTGCAGGTCAAGCGGATCCACGAGTACAAGCGCCAGCTGCTCAACGTGCTGCATGTCGTCGCGCGCTACCTCGCGCTGCTCGATGATCCGGCGTACGCGCCGCCGCCGCGCACCGTCGTCTTCGCCGGCAAGGCGGCGTCGAACTACGTCGCGGCCAAGGCAGTGATCCGGCTGATCCACGACGTGGCCCACGTCGTCAACCACGACGCGCGGATCGGCGGCCGGCTCAAGGTCGTGTTCGTGCCGAACTACGGCGTGTCGGTCGCCGAGACGATCATGCCGGCAGCCGACCTGTCCGAGCAGATCTCCACCGCCGGCACCGAAGCGTCGGGCACCGGCAACATGAAGCTCGCGCTGAACGGCGCGCTGACGATCGGCACCGACGACGGCGCCAACATCGAGATCCGCGAACAGGTCGGCGACGACGCGATCTTCATCTTCGGCCTGTCGACCGCCGAGGTCGCGGCCCGCCGCGCCGGCGGCTATCAGCCGCTGCGCGTCGCCGAAGCCGACGCGAGGCTCAACGCGGTGCTCGGCGCGATCGCCGGCGATCGGTTCAGCGCCGACGAGCCCGGGCGACATCGACCGCTGGTCGACGCGTTGCTGTGGGGCGGCGACCACTACATGCTGCTCGCCGACTTCGCGTCGTACGTCGACGCACAGGCGCGCGTCGACGCGACCTACGCCGACCCCGAGGCGTGGACCCGCAAGGCGATCGCCAACGTCGCGGCGATGGGCTTCTTCTCGTCGGACCGCACGATCCGCACCTACGCCACCGAGATCTGGGGCGTGGCCGGCCGGCGCTGACCCGGCCGCGGCCGATGGACTGCGCGACGTCGCCGAGCCGGCTGTTCTTCGCGGTCGACGGCGGCGCGCTGACCATCGGCCGGCCGTGGCCGCTCGGCGCACACGCCGACGACGGCGGGGTCAACTTCGCGGTCTTCTCGGCGCACGCCGAACGCATCGAGCTGTGTCTGTTCGACGCCGGTGGCCACCACGAGGTCGCGCGACGCGCGCTGCCCGGGCGCAGCGGCGACGTCTGGCATGGCCGCCTCGACGGCGCGCGCGCCGGGCTCGTCTATGGCCTGCGCGCGCACGGTCCGTGGCAGCCCGAACGCGGCCACCGCTTCAACGCGAGCAAGCTGCTGCTCGACCCATGGGCGCGCGAGATCGTCGCGCCGCGCGGCGGCTTCGACTGGCACGGCGCGCATTTCGGCGCCGACCCGGCCGACGCGAGCCGCCCCGACCGGCGCGACAACGCTGCCGCGGCTTTCAAGGCGCGCGTCGTCGACGACCGCCACGACTGGCGCGGCGACGTGCGGCCGCACACGCCGCTCGCCGACACGGTGATCTACGAGGTCCACGTCAAGGGCTTTACCCAGCGCATGCCGGGGCTGCCCGAGCGCGTTCGCGGCAGCTACGCCGCGCTGGCGTCCGACGCGGCGATCGACCACCTGCTGCGGCTCGGCGTCACTGCGGTGTGCCTGCTGCCGGTGCACCAGCACCTCGACGAGCAGCGGCTCGCACGGCTCGGGCTCGTCAACTACTGGGGCTACAACACGCTCGGCTACTTCTGTCCCGAGCCGCGCTATGCGTCGACCGACCGTCCGCGCCACGAGTTCCGCGAGATGGTGCGCCGGCTGCACGCCGCGGGCATCGAGGTCTGGCTCGACGTCGTCTACAACCACACCGCCGAAGGCGACGCCGATGGCCCGACGCTCGCGTGGCGCGGGCTCGACAACGCCAGCTGGTACCGGCTGCGCACCGACCGCCCCGGCGACTACGCCAACTGGACCGGCTGCGGCAACACGCTCGACGTGCGCCACCCGCGGGTGCTGCAGTTCGTGCTCGACAGCCTGCGCTACTGGGTGCGCGAGATGCACGTCGACGGCTTTCGCTTCGACCTCGCGCCGGTGCTCGGCCGCGGCGAACGCGGCTTCGACCGCGGCGGCGCGTTCTTCCACGCGCTGCAGCAGGACCCCGAACTCCAAGGCGTGAAGCTCGTCGCCGAACCGTGGGACGTCGGCCCCGGCGGCTGGCAGACCGGCGAGTTCCCGCGCGGCTGGCTCGAATGGAACGACCGCTTCCGCGACGCGACGCGCGCGTTCTGGCTCGGCGGCGACTGCCCGCGCGGCGAGCTGGCGCGCCGCCTCGCCGGTTCGTCGGACCTGTTCCAGCGGCGCGGTCGCAGCCCCCTCGAGTCGGTGAACTACGTCGTCTCGCACGACGGCTTCACGCTGCGCGACCTCGTCAGCTACGACCTGCGCCACAACGAGGCCAACGGCGAAGGCAACCGCGACGGCCATGCGCGCAACTTGAGCTGGAACTGCGGCTGGGAAGGGCCGACCGACGACCCGGTGGTCACCGCCCGGCGCGCGCGGCTGCAGCGCGCGCTGCTGGCCACGCTGCTGCTCGCGCAGGGCACGCCGATGATCGCCGCCGGCGACGAGATCGGCCACACGCAGCGCGGCAACAACAACCCGTATTGCCACGACGACGAGACGACGTGGATCGACTGGAACGCCGCCGACGAAGCACTGCTGCGCTACACCGCGTACGTACTCGCGTTGCGCCGCCGCCTGCTGCCGTTCGGCGTCGACTGGTACACCGGCGGCGGCGACGGGCGCGGCCGCGCCGACCTTGCCTGGTGGCGGCGCAACGGCGAGCCGCTAGCGCGCGAGGACTGGGACAACCGCCTGTCGCGCGTCTTCGGCGCGGCGATCGGCCGCCCGGGGCGGTCGCCGCAGCCGCTGCTGCTGCTGTTCAACGCGCAGGAAGTCGACGCGCCGTTCGTGCTGCCGCCCGGCGACTGGGTCGCCGAGCTCGACAGCAGCCGCGACGACGGCCGCAGCGACTGGACGCGCGGCCGCGGCGCCGACGCCGCGTCGGCCATCGTGCTGCCGGCGCGCAGCGTCGTACTGTTGCGCGATGCGGGCGCAGCCGACGTGGACGAGGTGGCCGGCGATGGCGCGACGCCGGGCTCGCCGATCGCCGCTTCGGTCGACGCGTCGGCCCATCCCGGCGCCCCGCCGCTGCCCGACCCCCGCAAAAGGCCCTTGCGATGAGACTTCCGCGTGCTGCCGGCGTGCTGCTGCACCCGACGTCGCTGCCCGGGCCGCACGGCTCGGGCGACCTCGGCCCCGAAGCGCGCCACTTCGTCGACTGGCTGGTGCAGGCCGGGCAGCGCTGGTGGCAGGTGCTGCCGCTCGGCGGCATCGGCGCCGGCCACTCGCCGTACATGAGCCATTCGGCGTTCGCAGGCAACGAATGGCTCGTCGACCTCGGCGACCTGCACGCCCACGGCTGGCTCGACGCCGCCGACTTGCGGCCCGACGCCACTCTGCTCGCCGAGCGCGTCGACTACGCGGCGATGACGGCATTTCGCATCGAGCGGCTCACACGCGCCGCGGCGCGCTTCGCCGACCACGGCGGCCCGGCGCAGCGCGCCGACCTACGCGCGTTCGAAAACGAGCAGGCGACGTGGCTCGCCGATTTCACGCTGTTCATGGCGCTGGCCGAGGCGTGCGGCACGCTCGACTGGTGCGCGTGGCCGGCGGCGCTGCGCGACCGCGACGCGGCAGCGCTGGCGACGGCGCGCGCACAGCACGCCGACCGCATCGCGTTCTGGACCTTCGTGCAGTGGCGCTTCTTCCGCCAGTGGGCGGCGCTGAAGCGCTACGCCAACGACCGCGGCGTCGGCATCGTCGGCGACACGCCGATCTTCGTCGCCCACGCCAGCGCCGACGTCTGGGCGCACCAGGCGTTGTTCGAGCTCGGCGCCGACGGCCGGCCGCGCGTCGTCGCCGGCGTCCCGCCCGACTACTTCAGCCCCACCGGTCAGCGCTGGGGCAACCCGCTGTACCGCTGGCGCGCGCACGCCGCCGACGGCTATGCGTGGTGGGTGCGGCGCATCCGCCATACCTTGTCGCTGGTCGACGTCGTGCGCATCGACCACTTCCGCGGCTTCGCCGCGTGCTGGGAGATCGACGCCGACGCTGCCACCGCGGTCGACGGCCGCTGGGTCGACGCACCGGGCGCCGCGCTGTTCGACGCCGCCGCGCAGGCGATCGGCTCGCTGCCGGTGATCGCCGAGGACCTCGGGCTGATCACGCCCGACGTCGACGCGCTGCGACGCCGGCTCGGCTTCCCGGGGATGCGCATCCTGCAGTTCGCGTTCGACGGCGACGCCGCCAACCCGTACCTGCCGCACAACTACGAACCCGCGACGGTCGTCTACCCGGGCACGCACGACAACGACACCGCCGCCGGCTGGTGGGCCGCAGCGAAAGACGCCGAGCGCCGCTACGCGCGCGGCTACCTCGCGACCGACGGCCAGGACATGGCGTGGACGCTGATCCGCACCGCGCTGGCCAGCGTCG
>CBDUBX010000168.1:0-5710 GCA_965365495.1 uncultured Burkholderiales bacterium | reverse complement strand
TCCTGCCCCGAGGGCCGCCACAGCGCCAGCGTATTGCCCTGGAGCTGCAGTGTGCCGCCCAGGAGCGAGTTTTCGATGCGCTTGCGGTAATCGACCGCGGGCAGCGCGATCGGCACCTGGCCCTGCGCGCCGAAAGGCCGCAGCGTCTGCGTGTACCAGCCCGCCACCGAGAGATAGGAACTGTCGTCGATGCGCTCGAGATCGACCATCGATCGCAACCGGTCGTCGTAACTGATGTCGTAGCGGCGCAGGAAGGTGCGATCGCTCGCCAGCCTGACCGATCCGGTAAGCCGCCAGTTCGGATTGAATTGGTGGCTAATAATCCTACCCGCTTTACTTCGCCGCGCTCGACAAGGAAACGAGATCGCTCGAACCAGTAAGTGACGAGGTCAGCGCCACCAGCAATACGTCCTTCATATAAGCTGCGTAGTTTTTTGACATATTCCTCGCCCAGCTCGGCGCGCATCTTCTTGTCGCCGAGGAAGGGCGGGTTGCCGACGATCACGTCGGCGGCGGGCCACGCGGGCTCGACGGGGCGGCCCGCCGCGCCGAGTGACGCCTTCTCCACCGACCGCGCGCAGCACGTGCGCTGGAACGAGCTGGCTGCCGCCGACGACGACCGCGCGATCGAGTTCTACACGCGCCATTTCGGCTGGCGGCAGGACGGCGCGATGGACATGGGCGACCTCGGCCAGTACCGCTTCTTGTATTGCGGCGACACGATGATCGGCGCGGTGATGCCCAAGCCGCCCGGGATGCCGCGCGCCGCGTGGTCGTACTACTTCGGCGTCGACGACATCGACCGTGCGGCAAGAGCAGTGGCCGACGGCGGCGGCCGCGTCGTGATGGGACCGATGGAGATCCCGGGCGGTGAGTACTCGGTCAACGCGGTCGATCCGCAAGGCGCGCATTTCGGGCTCGTCGGCCCGCGCCGCTGACCGGGCACGCAACGGCGCAGCGGCGGCGAGGTCCGCCGCCTGCCGCGCCACATGCCGCTCGAGCGCGCGTCAGGCCAGCGCCGCGACGATCACGCTCGAAGCCTTGAAGAACGCCGTCGCCCGCGCGCCCGGCGCGAGGCCGAGTGTTTTCACGCTCTCTTCGGTGACGACCGCCGTGAGGCCGCCGCCGTCGTCGAGGTCGATGCGGACCTCGGCGTTCACCGCGCCCGGCTGAACGCGGGCGACGGCGCCAACGAACGCGTTGCGCGCCGACAGCCGGGCACCGTCGAGGTCGGTGGCGATCAGCACCGACGACGCCTTGACGAGGGCGATCGCCGTCATGCCGGGGCGCAGCCCGAGCGCGTGCGTGCTTTCGCGGGTGACGACGGCGACGATGCGCGGACCGTCGGGCACGTGGATCTCGACCTCGTCGTTGACCGCGCCGGCGCGCAGCGCGCGCACCTGGCCGACGAACTGGTTGCGGGCACTGGTCTTCATCGAAACGATCCTCGTCAGCGAGAAGTCGGCCGCGAGGTCGAACGCCTCGCGGTTGAGCAACGACAGGAAGCGCTGGTGCACGGTGTCGACTTGCTCGTAGCGTTCGACGAGCTTCAGCCCGTGCGCGGTCAATCGCGTCGAGCCGCCGCCGCGGCCGCCGGCGCTGCGCTCGACCAGCGGCACGCCGGCCAGCTGGTTCATTGCGTCGACCGCGTCCCACGCGCCCTTGTAGCTGAGGCCGACCTTGCGCGCCGCGTGGGTGATCGACCCGAGCTCGGCCACCGCGCGCAACAGCCCCATCCGCGCCGGGCCGCCGAGGTTCTCGCCGCCGGCGGTGACCCAGATGCCGCCGTCGAGCGCCAGCGCGGGCGGCGGCTTCGGCCGCCGGGTCATCGACCGCAGCGGAGCGCGGCGCACGGCTCCCGGAGCAGGGTCAGAGCGCGGCGGCATCGACGGCTTCCACAACGCCGAGATCATCCACCACGCGGCCGTCGTGCATCGCGACGACATCGTCGGCGAGCTCGCCGGCGTCGTCGTCGTCGTGGCTGATCAACAGCGTCGGCAGCGCCAGATCGCGCTGCACGTCGCGCAGCTCTGCGCGCAGGCGGCGGCGCAAGCCGGTGTCGAGCGCGGCGAACGGCTCGTCGAGCAGCAGCGCGAGCGGGTCGTTGACGAGTGCGCGCGCCAGCGCCGTCCGCTGGCGCTGACCGCCCGAGATCTGGTGCGGATAGTGGTCGGCGACGCCGTCGAGGTGGAACGACGCGATCCAGCGCGCCACTGCCGGATCCGGCCGGCCACGCGCGGGATTGCGCCACCCGCGCCAGCGGCCGAAGCCGATGTTCTGCCGCACCGTGAGGTGGGGGAACAGCGCGTAGTCCTGGAACACGTAGCCCAGTCGCCGCGCCTGCGGGGCGAGGTCGATGCGCCCGGCGCTGTCGTAGAGCACCCGCGCGCCGATCGACACGAGGCCGGCGTCGGGACGCGTGATGCCGGCCATCATGCGCAGCGTCTGCGTCTTGCCGGCGCCCGACGGACCGACGAGCGCCAGACGTCGCGCGCCGCTGGCGAACGCCAAGGCGATCGAGAACCGTCGCTCGCCGTGCACCAGCGCCTTGTCGAGGCGGACGTCCCAGATCACCGGCGTCAGACCCGCGCGCCGACGCGCCCCGGCAGCAGGCGTCCGGCGGCCAGCAATACCGCGATGCACGTCAGCGACGTCAGCGCGACGAGGAAGTTGGCGGTGCCGTCCTGCCCCGCCTGCACCGCCTCGTAGACGGCGATCGACAGCGTCTGCGTCTGGCCGGGGATGCTGCCGGCGACCATGAGCGTGGCGCCGAACTCGCCGGTGGCGCGCGCGAACGACAGCAGCACGCCGGCCAGGATGCCGCGCCACGCCAGCGGCAGCGACACGCGGACGAACACGCCGACTTCCGACGTGCCGAGCAAGCGGCCGGCGTCCTCGAGCTGCGGGTCGACGGTCTCGAACGCCGCGCGCGCGGCCTTGAAAACGAGCGGAAACGCGACGATCGAAGCGGCGATCACCGCGCCCTGCCATGTGAAGATCAGGCGAATGCCGAACGTCTCGAGCAGCCACGCGCCGATGGGCCCGCGCGAGCCGATCAGCACCAGCAGGTAGTAGCCGAGCACCGTGGGCGGCATCACCATCGGCAGCGTCAGCACGGCGTCGAGCAGCTCGCGCCCCGGGAAGCGCCAGCGCGCCAGCGCGTAACCGGTACCGACGCCGAGCACGACGTTGATCGCGGTCGCCCAGCCGGCGACCTTCAGCGTCAGCGCGAGCGCGACCCAGGCACCGTCCACCTACGGCCGGCCAAAACCATACTTCGCCAGGATCGCCTGCGCCGGCGGCGACGACAGGTAGTCGACGAAGGCCTTGGCCGCGGCGGGGTGGGGGCTGGCGGCGATCGCCGCCACCGGGTAGCGGATCGGCGTGCGCGTCGGCACGTTCAGCGCGACCTTCACCTTGTCGGGCATCAGCGCGGCGTCGGTGGCGTAGACGAAACCGGCATCGACCTCGCCGCGGGCGACGTAGTCGAGCGCCTGGCGGACGTTGTTGGCGCCGACCATCTTGGGCTCGATCGCCGTCCACAGGCCGGCGCTCTCGAGGACGCCCTTCGTGTAGCGGCCGACCGGCACGCTGGCCGGCAGGCCGATCGCCACGCGCGCGAACGTCGGTTGCGCCAGGTCGCCGAGTGCCGCGACCGGCCGGGCGCCGGTGGCGGGCACGACGACGACGAGCGCGTTCGACACGAAGTCGCGGCGCGTGCCCGGCTGCAGCAAACCGTGTTGCTGCGCCTGGTCCATCGTCTCCTGGTCGGCGCTGGCGAAGACGTCGACCGGGGCGCCGCCTTTGACGATCTGCTGGAGCAACGCCCCCGACGCACCGTGGTTGAAACGCACCTGGTGGCCCGGGTGGGCGGCCTGGAATGCGAGGCCCAACTCGCTGAACGCGTGGGTCAAGCTGGACGCCGCCGACACGGTGAGTTCGGCCGCGCGCGCCGGCGCAATGGTCGTGAGGAGCAACAGCGCGACGGCGACGACGCGAGCGTGGTCACGAGTCATGTGCTTCTCGAAATAAAACTAAGGTAACGCCGACGGTCAGACCGGAGAACGTAGCGATATTACCCTATCTATATTGCGGATGTTGTCCGTCGGCCGAGCGTTGCTCGCGATCAGCATCGGCAGCCGACGCAACGCGAGGTGTGCTCCGGTGTGTGGCAATGCCGGACGGGCCAGCCGCAGGCCCGGCCGGTCGCGGATCTCTGCGGGTCGCTGGTAAAGCTCGGGGCACGCAACCGCGCATCGCAGCTCGCCCGTCCGCTGCAAGCGATCGCTCGCCGCACGAGCTGCGCTCTAGGCCGGCAGCCGCCCTTCCTCGACGCCGTGGCACGCGACGCGCACGCCGTGCAGCGTCAGCAACTCGGGTCGCTCGCGGACGCAGCGCTCGTTGGCGTGCGGGCAGCGCGGGTGGAACGCGCAGCCGGTCGGCGGGTTCAGCGGGTTGGGCACTTCGCCCTGCACCGGCGTGCGCGCACGCCCGGTCATCGCGACGTCGGGGATCGCGTCGAGCAGCATCCGCGTGTACGGGTGGCGCGGGCGCACGAACAGCTCGCGCTTGTCGGCGACCTCGACCAGGCGGCCGAGGTACATCACGCCGACGTCGTCGGCGACGTGGCGCACGACCGCGAGGTTGTGGCTGATGAACAGATAGGTCAGACCGCGGCGACGCTGCAGGTCCTTCATGATGTTCAGCACCTGCGCCTGCACCGACACGTCGAGCGCCGACGTCGGCTCGTCGCAGACGAGGAACTCGGCGTCGGTGGCCAGCGCGCGCGCGATCGAGATCCGCTGGCGCTGGCCGCCCGAGAACTGGTGCGGAAACTTCTCGACGTCGGACGGCGCGAGGCCGACCGATTCGAGCAGCGCCTCGACGCGTGCGCGCAACTCGCCCGCACCGCGCGCCAGACCGTGCTCACGCAGCGGCTCGGCGACGATGTCGAGCACCTTCCAGCGCGGGTTCAGGCTCGCGTACGGGTCCTGGAAGATCATCTGCATGCGCCGGCGCAACGCGCGCAGCCGCGCCGGGTCGGCGAACTGCGCCGTGTCCTGGCCGTCGAACAGCACGCGGCCGCGCGTCGGCGCGTACAGCCCGACGAGCAGCCGCGCGACGGTGCTCTTGCCGCAGCCCGATTCGCCGACCAGCGCCAGCGTGCGGCCGCGCTGGATCGCGAAGCCGACGCCGTCGACCGCGTGGACGAAGGCCCGCGGCTTGCGTTCGACGACGCGCTCGAGCCACGGCGGCGACACGTCGAACACCTTCGCGAGGTCGTGCACCTGGACGAGCGGACGTCCAGCGTCGTCGGACGTCGGCGCCGGCGACGACGGCAGCGAGGCGGCAGTCGCCGGCGTCATGCCGCCGCCCTCGCATCGGGTGCGTGCAGCCAGCACGCGGCACGCGTCGCGCCGGCGTCGAGCGGGTCGGGGCGCTCGCGGTGGCAGCGGTCGAACTCGCGCGGGCAGCGCGGGTGGAACGGGCAACCGGGCGGGATCGCGTTCAGCCGCGGCATCGCGCCGTCGATCTGCAGCAGCCGTTCGCGGTCGTGGTCCATCGACGGAATCGACCCCATCAGGCCGACGGTGTACGGGTGCGCGCTGCGGTGGATGACGTCGCCGACCGGACCGATCTCGACGATGCGGCCGGCGTACATCACCGCGACGCGGTCGCAGGTCTCGGCGATCACGCCCATGTCGTGCGT
>CBDUBX010000167.1:0-5727 GCA_965365495.1 uncultured Burkholderiales bacterium | reverse complement strand
CGCCGACGACGTTCGGGTCGACCTGGCGGCTGTTGCTGTCGAGCGGGTCGACCGCCGGGTAGATGCCGAGCGAGGCGATGTCGCGGCTCAGCACGACGGTGGCGTCGAGGTGGGCGAAGGTCGTCGCCGGGCTCGGGTCGGTCAGGTCGTCGGCCGGCACGTACACCGCCTGGATCGACGTGATGGAGCCGATCTTCGTCGACGTGATCCGCTCCTGCAGCCGGCCCATTTCCTCGGCGAGCGTCGGCTGGTAGCCGACCGCCGACGGCATCCGCCCGAGCAGCGCCGAGACTTCGGTGCCGGCCAGCGTGTAGCGGTAGATGTTGTCGACGAAGAACAGCACGTCGCGGCCTTCGTCGCGGAAGCTCTCGGCGATCGTCAGGCCGGTCAGCGCGACGCGCAGCCGGTTGCCCGGCGGCTCGTTCATCTGGCCGTAGACCATCGACACCTTCGACTCGCCGAGGTTCTCGAGGTTGACGACGCCCGAGTCGGCCATCTCGTGATAGAAGTCGTTGCCCTCGCGGGTGCGCTCGCCGACGCCGGCGAACACCGACAGGCCGCTGTGCGCCTTGGCGATGTTGTTGATCAGCTCCATCATGTTGACGGTCTTGCCGACGCCGGCGCCACCGAACAGACCGACCTTGCCGCCCTTGGCGAACGGGCAGATCAGGTCGATGACCTTGATGCCGGTTTCGAGCAGTTCCTGACTCGGGCTCAGCTCGTCGTAGGCCGGCGCCTTGCGGTGGATCTCCGCCGTCTGCGCGGTGTCGACCGGGCCGCGCTCGTCGATCGGATTGCCGAGCACGTCCATGATCCGGCCGAGCGTCGCCGGGCCGACCGGCACCGTGATCGCCGCGCCGGTGTTCTTCACCATCAGCCCGCGCTTCAGGCCGTCCGACGAGCCGAGCGCGATCGTGCGCACGACGCCGTCGCCCAGCTGCTGCTGCACTTCGAGCGTCAGCGCCGTGCCGTCGAGCTTCAGCGCGTCGTAGACCTTCGGCATCGCGTGGCGCGGGAACTCGACGTCGACGACGGCGCCGATGCACTGCACGATCTTGCCCTGTTCGGTGGTGTTGGCCATGTCCATTTCGCTTCCTTCGATCCTTTGCGTCGTCGCGTCGGTCATGCCGCGATCGCTGCCGCGCCGCCGACGATCTCGCTCAGTTCCTTGGTGATCGCCGCCTGCCGCGTCTTGTTGTAGACGAGCTTCAATTCGCCGATCAGCGTGCCGGCGTTGTCGGTGGCGGCCTTCATCGCGACCATCCGCGCGCTCTGCTCGCTGGCCATGTTCTCGGCCACCGACTGCAGCACCAGCGCCTCGATGTAGCGCGTCAGCAGCTCGTCGATCACGGTCGCCGGGTCGGGCTCGTAGAGGTAGTCCCAGCCGTACTGCTTCCTCTCGGCGGCGGTCCGCTCCAGACGCTCGGCGGGCAGCGGCAGCAGCTGCTCGACCACCGGCTCCTGCTTCATCGTGTTGATGAACCGCGTGTACGCGACGTGCACCGCGTCGAGCTTGCCGTCGACGAACGCGTCGAGCATCACCTTCACCGGGCCGATCAGCCGGTCGAGCTGCGGCGTGTCGCCCAGCTGCACCGCGTGGCTCAGCACCGCCGCGTTGATGCGGTTCAGGAAGCCGTAGCCCTTGTTGCCGATCGCCACCGTCTGCACGCTGCCGCCGGCGGCCTGCACGTCCTTCAGCTTGCCTATCAGCGCGCGCAGCACGTTGGTGTTCAGCCCGCCGCACAGCCCCTTGTCGGTGGTGACGACGATGAAGCCGACCGCCTTCGTCGCCTGCCCCGACTTCGCGACGTCGCGCATGTACGGGCTGCGGTACTCGGGGTTGGCTTCGCCGAGGTGGGCGGCGATGTTGCGGATCTTGTCGGCGTACGGCCGCGCCGCGCGCATGCGCTCCTGCGCCTTGCGCATCTTGCTCGCGGCGACCATTTCCATCGCCTTGGTGATCTTCTTGGTGTTCTCCACCGACTTGATCTTGCCGCGGATTTCCTTGCCGACTGCCATGCTGGCTCCCGATCAGGCGAAGGACTTCTTGAATGCCTCGATCGCCTTGGCGAGTTCGTCCTCGGCACCCTTGTCCATCGCGCGGTCCTTCTCCAGCTTGCTCAGCAGCTCCGCGTGGCTGGTCTTCAGGTGCTGGTGCAGCCCGTGCTCGAACGGCAGCACCTGCTTGACGTCGATGTCGTCGAGATAGCCCTTGTTCACCGCGTACAGCGACGCCGCCATCAGGCTGATCGGCAGCGGGCTGTATTGCGGCTGCTTCAACAGCTCGGTCACGCGCGCGCCGCGGTCGAGCTGCTTGCGCGTGGCGGCGTCGAGGTCGGACGCGAACTGCGCGAAGGCCGCGAGCTCGCGGTACTGCGCGAGGTCGGTGCGGATGCCGCCCGACAGGCTCTTGATCAGCTTGGTCTGCGCCGCGCCGCCGACGCGGCTCACCGAGATGCCGGCGTTGATCGCCGGGCGGATGCCGGCGTTGAACAGGCTCGTCTCGAGGAAGATCTGGCCGTCGGTGATCGAGATCACGTTGGTCGGCACGAACGCCGAGACGTCGCCGGCCTGGGTCTCGATGATCGGCAGCGCGGTCAGCGACCCGGTGCGGCCCTTGACCTCGCCCTTCGTGAAGGCCTCGACATAGTCGGCGTTGACGCGCGCCGCGCGCTCGAGCAGCCGGCTGTGCAGGTAGAACACGTCGCCCGGGTAGGCTTCGCGGCCCGGCGGGCGGCGCAGCAGCAGCGACACCTGGCGGTAGGCGACGGCCTGCTTGGACAGGTCGTCGTAGATGATCAGCGCGTCCTGGCCGCGGTCGCGGAAGTACTCGCCCATCGTGCAGCCCGAGTACGCCGACACGTACTGCATCGCCGCCGATTCTGACGCGCTGGCCGCGACGACGATCGTGTAGTCCATCGCGCCGTGGCTTTCGAGCGCGCGGACGATGTTTTTGATCGTCGACGCCTTCTGCCCGATCGCGACGTAGACGCAGGTCATGTTCTGACCCTTCTGGTTGATGATCGTGTCGACCGCGACCGCGCTCTTGCCGGTCTGGCGGTCGCCGATGATCAACTCGCGCTGGCCGCGGCCGATCGGCACCATCGAGTCGATCGACTTCAGCCCGGTCTGCACCGGCTGGTCGACGCTCTTGCGCGCGATGACGCCGGGGGCGACCTTCTCGATGACGTCGGTCATCTTCGCGTTGACCGGCCCCTTGCCGTCGATCGGCTGGCCGAGTGCGTTGACGACGCGGCCGATCAGCTCGGGACCGACCGGGACCTCCAGGATGCGGCCCGTGCACTTGACGGTGTCGCCCTCGGAGATGTGCTCGTACTCGCCCAGGATGACCGCGCCGACCGAGTCGCGCTCGAGGTTCAGCGCCAAGCCGAACGTCGGCTGGCCGTCCGGCGTCGGCGGGAACTCGAGCATCTCGCCGGCCATCGCGTCGGACAGACCGTGGACGCGGACGATGCCGTCGGTGACCGACACCACCGTGCCCTGGTTCTTGATGTCCGCGGTGGCCGCCAGGCCCTCGATGCGGCTCTTGATCAGCTCGGAAATCTCGGCGGGATTCAGGTTCATGGCTTTCCTTCGCGGGTGCGGCAGCGGGCGGCGGCTCAGGCCGCGGTCAACGCCGCTTTCATCTGGTCGAGGCGCGCGCGCACCGACGTGTCGAGGACTTCGTCGCCGACGGCGACGCGGATGCCGCCGATCAGCTCGGGGCGGACTTCGACGCGGGCGTCGAGCTTGCAACCGAAGCGGCGCTCGAGCAGCGCGACGACGTCGGCGAGCGCGGTGTCGTCGATCGGGAAGGCGCTTTCGACCACCGCGCGGGCGACGCCCGACCCGGCGTTGACGAGGCGCTCGAACTGCACCGCGATCTCGGGCAGCGCCGCGAGCCGGCGGTTGTCGACGACGACGCGCAGCAGGTTGCCGACGCGGTCGTCGAGCGCCGCGCCGTCGGGCGACGCGGTGCCGGCGATCAGGTCGAACACCTGGCCGTCGTCGACCTTCGGGTCGCCGGCGAAGGTCAGCAGCCGATCGTCGCCGGCGACGACCGCCAGCGCGTTCAGCTGCGCGACGGCCGCGCGCGCGGCGTCGCCGTCGACGGCCTTGAACACCGCCTCGGCGTAGGGGCGGGCGATCGTCGCCAGCTCGGCCACGCTACAGCTCCGCCTTCAGCCGGTCGAGCAACTCGGCGTGGACACGGGCGTCGACCTCGCGCCGCAGGATCGCCTCGGCGCCCTTGACCGCGAGCGCCGCGATCTGCTCGCGCAGCGCGTCGCGCGCCTTGGCGGCTTCCTGCTCGGCTTCGGCGCGCGCCGCAGCGATGATCTTCGCCGCCTCTTCGCCGGCGCGGCCCTTGGCCTCCTCGACCGTCTGCTGCGCCAGCCGCTCGGCGTCGGCCAGCCGCCTGGCGGCGTCGGTGCGCGCCGCCGACAGCTGCGTCTCGACGCGTGTGTTGGCCTCGGCGAGCTCGCTCTTGGCCTTGTCGGCGGCGGACAGCCCCTCGGCGATGCGCCGCGCGCGCTCGTCGAGCGCGGCGGTGATCGGCGGCCAGATGTATTTCATCGTCACCCCGACGAGGATCAGGAAGACGATCAGCTGGATGACCAGCGTAGCGGTGATGCTCACGGTGCTCGGACCTCGTCGCTTCGATGACGGAGCGCGGGCCGCAGCGCGGCCCGCACGGCGCGGTCGCCGATCAGCGCGCGACGGCGGCGATCTGGCCGAGGAACGGGTTGGCGGTGGCGAACCACAGCGCGACGCCGGTGCCGATGATGAACGACGCGTCGATCAGGCCGACGAGCAGGAACATCTTGGTCTGCAGCTCGCCCATCAGCTCGGGCTGGCGCGCCGCCGATTCGAGGTACTTGCTGCCCATGATGCCGATGCCGACGCAAGCGCCGAGCGCGCCGAGACCGATGATCAGGCCCGCGGCGAGGGCGACGAAGCTGATGACTTCCATGTGGTAACTCCTGGTCGATGCAAGGGTGGTGAGAAAGCGGTGATTCGTTCGGCCGCCACCGCTGCGGCGGCAGCGGCGCGGCAAGAGGCGTCGTCAGTGCGCGTCGTGCGCCTGGCCGATGTAGACGAGCGCCAGCATCATGAAGACAAAGGCCTGCAGCGTGATGATCAGGATGTGGAAGATCGCCCACACCGATCCGAGGACGATGTGCGCGAACGCCAGCCCGACGCCCATCGCCGACAGCGACCAAGCGCCGCCGAGCAGCGCGATCAGCAGGAAGATCAGCTCGCCGGCGTACATGTTGCCGAACAGCCGCATGCCGTGCGACACCGTCTTGGCGACGAACTCGACGAGCTGCATCGCGAAGTTCACGAGCGCCAGCAGCAGCGCGAAGACCGGGTTCTTGCTGGTGCCGAACGGCGCGGTCACGAGCTCGTGCGCCCAGCCGCCGAGCCCCTTGATCTTCACGTTGTAGACGAGGCAGGTGATCAGCACGCCGATCGACAGCCCCATCGTCACCGACAGGTCGGCGGTCGGCACGACGCGCAGGTAGGCGTGGCTCGGGTCGCCGCCGGTCGCGCCGACGATTCGCTCCCAGATCCACGGCAGCAAGTCGACCGGGATCAGGTCCATCGCATTCATCAGGAAGATCCAGACGAACACCGTCAGCGCGAGCGGCGCGACGAGCTTGCGGCTGTGCGCGTTGTGGACGATGCCCTTGGCCTGGTCGGCGACGATCTCGACGAGGATCTCGA
>CBDUBX010000166.1:0-5741 GCA_965365495.1 uncultured Burkholderiales bacterium | reverse complement strand
GCTCGTCGCCGTAGTACAGCGTCGGCGTGCCGCGCAGCGTCAGCAGCAGCATCGCGGCGAGCCGCGCGCCGGCTTCGCCGACGCGGCTGGCGATGCGCGACTGGTCGTGGTTGCCGAGCACCCAGTTCGGCGCGGCGTTCGGCGGCAGCACCGCTTCGTAATCGCGCACCAGTCGTTCGATCGTCGCGGCTTCCCAGTCGACGCCGATCAGATGGAAGTTGAACGGCAGCTGCGCGCCGCGGACGACGCCGGCGGCGTCGACGCCGTAGTAGTCGACGAGGCGGTGCAGCGGCAGGTAGATCTCGCCGATCAGCAGCCGCGCCGCGCTCTCGGTCGCGAACTCGTCGACGACGCGGCGCATCTCGACGACGATCGGCAGCACCTCGGGCTGGTCGACGGTGTGCACGCGGACGAAATGGTGCGAGTCCTCGTCGCCCGGGCGCCAGGCAGGGTTCGGCGGGTTGTCGCGGAACGCCGCGTCCTTGATCAGGTGGTACAGCACGTCGACGCGAAAGCCGTCGACGCCGCGCCGGAGCCAGAAGCGCAGCACCTCGTACATCGCTGCGCGCACTTGCGGGTGGCGCCAGTTGAGGTCGGGCTGCTCGGGCAGGAACGCGTGCGCGTAGTACTGGCCGGTCGCGGCGTCGAAGGTCCACGCCGGGCCGCCGAACTGGCTCAGCCAGTTGTTCGGCGGGCCGCCGCCTTCGGCCGGGTCGCGCCACAGGTACCAGTCGCGCTTCGGGTCGTCGCGGCTCGACTGGCTGGCGACGAACCACGGGTGCTGGTTCGACGTGTGGTTCGGCACGTAGTCGAGGATCACGCGCAGGCCGAGCGCGTGCGCGCGCTCGACCAGCGCATCGAAGTCGGCGAGCGTGCCGAAGCGCGGGTCGATGTCGCAGTAGTCGGCGACGTCGTAGCCGAAGTCGGCCATCGGCGACGGGAAGATCGGCGACAGCCACACCGCGTCGACGCCGAGGTCGGCGACGTAGGGCAGGCGCCGCGTGATGCCGCGCAGGTCGCCGACGCCGTCGCCGTCGCTGTCCTGGAACGAGCGCGGGTAGATCTGATAGATCGTTCCGTGGCGCCACCACGCGTCGGCGGTCATGTCGTCGTTCGTCTCGGTTAGGGTTGGGGCTGGCCAGTGCGGCAGGAGCGATGCCCGGATGACCCCCGACCTCTGGTACAAGGACGCGATCGTCTACTGCTTGTCGGTCGACAGCTTCATGGACGGCAACGGCGACGGCCACGGCGACTTCGTCGGCTTGACGCGGCGGCTCGACTATCTGCACGGCCTCGGCGTGTCGACGATCTGGCTGATGCCGTTCTTCGCGTCGCCGCGGCGCGACCACGGCTACGACGTCGTCGACCACTATTCGGTCGACCCGCGCTACGGAACGCTCGGCGACTTCGTCGACTTCACGCACGCCGCCGAGCGGCGCGGCATGCGCGTGCTGATCGACCTCGTCGTCAACCACACGTCGGACCGGCACCCCTGGTTCCAGGCGGCGCGGCGCGATCCGAAGTCGAAGTACCGCGACTGGTACGTCTGGGCCGACGAGCGGCCGCCGAACCACGACGACGGCATCGTTTTCCCCGGCGTGCAGGAGTCGACGTGGGCCTACGACAAGGTCGCGCGGCGCTGGTACTTCCATCGCTTCTACCCGTTCCAGCCCGACCTGAACACCGACCACCCCGACGTGCAGGACGAGATCCTGAAGATCATGGGCTTCTGGACGCAGCTTGGCGTAGCGGGTTTCCGCATGGACGCGGTGCCGTTCGTCATCGCCGCCAACGGGCCCGCCGAGACCGCGCGCAAGACGCCGAAGCTCGACTTCGACATGCTGCGGCGGTTTCGCGAACGGCTGCAGTGGCGCCAGGGTGACGCGATCCTGCTCGGCGAGGCCAACGTGCTGCCGAAGTACACCTACGACTACTTCGGCGACGCCGGCGAGCGGCTGCACATGATGTTCAACTTCACCGTCAACCAGGCGCTGTTCCACGCGCTGGCGACGGCCGACACGCAGCGGCTCGTCCGCGCGCTGCACGACACCGAGGCCAAGCCGGCGTCGTCGCAGTGGGGCAGCTTTCTGCGCAACCACGACGAACTCGACCTCGGCCGGCTGCCGCCGAAGCAGCGCCAGCGCGTGTTCGACGCCTTCGCCCCCGAGCCGCGGATGCAGATCTACGGCCGCGGCATCCGCCGCCGCCTGGCACCGATGCTCGGCGGCGACCGCAAGCGGCTCGAGCTCGCGTATAGCCTGATGCTGACGCTGCCCGGAACGCCGGTGCTGCGCTACGGCGACGAGATCGGCATGGGTGACGACCTCGACCTGTCCGAACGCGACGCGGTGCGCACCGCGATGCAGTGGTCGACCGAGGCGAACGGCGGCTTCACCGCGGCCGCACGCAGCGGCGTGCCGGTGATCGCGCGCGGGCCCTACGGTTACCGTCACGTCAACGTCGCGCTGCAGCGCCGCGACCCCGGCTCGCTGCTGTCGTGGATGGAGCGCGTGCTGCGGATGCGCCGCGAACTGCCGGAGATCGGCTGGGGTGACTTCACCGTGGTCGACGTCGGCGCGCCCGGCGTGCTCGTGCTGCGCTACGACTGGCGCGGCGACGCTTTGGTCGTCGTGCACAACCTCGCCGACGCGCCGTGCGAGGTGTGGCTGCCGGCACAGGAAGCCGGCGGCCGGCGCGGTGTCTTGGTCGACCTGCTCGGCGACGACCATCTGCGCACCGACGGCGACGGCCACACGCTGACGCTCGACGGCCACGGCTACCGCTGGTATCGGATCGGCGGCCACGGCAACGTGACCACCGCGCGGGTGGCCGCGTGACAAACGCGCCGTCGCCGGCAGCGACCGCCGCCGATAGGTGGCCGGCGTGGGTCGGGCGCAGCGAGACGCGGCGAGACCGCATCACCGTTGCGCCGCTGGCGGCATTGGCGGCGGCCCTCGACCGCGACGACGCACCGGTCGCAGCGGGCGACGCGCTGCCGCCGCTCGCCCACTGGCTGTACTTCCTGGCGACCCCGCGGACGTGCGACCTGGGCCCCGACGGCCATGCCCGGCGCGGCGGGTTTCTGCCGCCGTTGCCTCTGCCGCGACGAATGTGGGCGGGCTCGCGCGTGCGCTTCCACGACCCGCTCGTCGTGGGCGACGACGCGACCTGCGTCTCGCGGATCGCCGGGGTCGACGCCAAGCGCGGTCGCAGCGGCGCGCTCGTCTTCGTTCGCGTGCGCCACGAGATCTCGACCGCGCGCGGCCTGGCCATCGCCGACGAGCACGACATCGTCTATCGCGACGCGGCGCCGCGTGACGCGGCGCGCGGCGGTGGAACGGGGTCGGCTGCGTCCGACCGAGCGCCGCGGGAAGCCGCGCCGGCGGACACCGCGGCGGCGTCCGCTGCGCCGGCCGGCTCCGCCGGAGCGGACCTGCGCCCAGTCGACCACGGCGGCCCTGCCGTCGCCGACGCGGCGGCGTCCGCTGCGGCGGCCGCACCGGCGCCGGTGGTGTCGCCACCACCGCCCTTTTCACGCCGCGTCGAACCCGATGCGGTGCTGCTGTTTCGCTACTCGGCGCTGACCTTCAACGGCCACCGCATCCACTACGACCGCCGTTACGCGGTCGACGTCGAAGGCTACCCCGGGCTCGTCGTCCACGGCCCGCTGCTGGCAACGCTGCTGGTGAACCTCGCGCGCGACCACGCGCCGGGGCGGCGGCTCGCGGCCTTCGAATTCAAGGCGTTGCGACCGCTGTTCGACGTCGAGCCGTTCACGCTCCACGGACGACCCGACGGCGACGCGACGACCGCGCTGTGGACGTGCGACGCCGATGGCCGCGTCGCGGTGCAGGCGCGCGCCGAGTGGCAGGCATGACCACCACCATCGTCACCTGGAACATCCAGTGGGCGCGCGGCGTCGACGGCCGCGTCGACGTCGCACGGATCGTCGACGACGCGCGCCGCTGCGCCGACTTCGACGTGCTGTGCGTGCAGGAGGTGGCGTCGAACTTCGCCGCGCTGCCGGGCCACGACGGCGTTGACCAGTTCGCCGAGATCGCCGCACGGCTGCCGGGCTACGTGTCGGTCGACGGCGCGGCGGTCGACCTCGCCGGCGACGGCGGCACGCGGCGCCGCTTCGGCAACCTGCTGCTGTCGCGTCTGCCGCTGCGCCACGTCTGGCGCCACCTGCTGCCGTGGCCGGCCGACCCGACGACGAAGAGCCTGCAGCGCGGCGCGATCGAAGCGATCGTCGACGCGCCCGGCGGTGCATTCCGGATCGTCACGACGCACCTCGAGTACTACTCGGCGCTTCAGCGCGCGGCGCAGGTCGAGCGGCTGCGCGAACTGCAGCGCGACGCGGTGGCGCGGTCGCGCGCTGCGGCGTCGATGGTCACCGCCGACGGCGCATTCGAGCCGCCGCCGCCGGTGGCGCCTTCGCTGCTCGTCGGCGACTTCAACTTCCGCGCGACGTCGGCCGAACACGCGCGGCTCGTCGCGCCGATCGACGCCGAAACGCCGCGCTTCGTCGACGCCTGGTCGCTCGTCCACCCCGGCGTCGAGCAACCGCCGACGGTCGGCGTCCACGACCGCAAGCAATGGCCCGGGCCGCCGTTCGCCTGCGACTTCTCGTTCGCTAGCGCCGACCTCGCGCCGCGCGTGCGGTCGGTCCGCGTCGACGCGCGCAGCGCCGCGTCCGACCACCAGCCGCTCGCGGTCGAGATCGACTGAAGCCGCGGCGCTCGTCCCCGGGCGCTACTTCGCCTGGATCACTGCGCAGGCCAGCCGCGCGCCGGCGTTGCCGGTGGGCTGGGTCATGTAGTCGTCGGGGTCGGCGTGGACGATCAGCCCACGGCCGACGAGGCTCGGCACCGAACCCTGACCGAGGCCGACGCCGTCGAGCGTGAAGCTGGCTTCGGCGACGCCGGCGGCGTTGGCCTTCAGCGACGGCATGTCGCCGGCGTGGTGCGCCGCGTGCTGCGGACCGTGCGGCTTCGTCGTGGGGTTGTAGTGGCCGCCGGCGCTGGTCGCGTCGGGCGCCGAACAGTCGCCCTTTTCGTGAACGTGGAACCCGTGCTCGCGGTCGGGCTTGAGGCCGGTGACGCGCGCGCGGACCATGACCTTGTCGCCGTGCTGGGCGAAGTCGGCGTTGCCGGCGGTGGTATTGCCGCGCGTCGGCGCCAGCGTCGCGGTGGCCGTCGGCACGCCGAGCGACACGGTGCCGCAGCCGGCGACGAGCAGCGCGGCCGCGGCGGCGGCGTAGGGGGTCGGCGAGATCTTCATTCGGCTTCTCCTTGGTGTGGGGTCACGGGGCGGCGGCTCGCCAGCACGGTGCGTGCCCGCGCGCCGTCAGCTGCGCGCGGCGGGCGTCGCGTTGTCGCCGCGGGCGACCAGCGTCAGCACGTCGTAGGCGGCGACGACGTCGCCGTGCTGGTTCGTCACCTGCACGTCCCATGTCACCGTGCCTTGCGCCGGCTGGTCGCGGCGCGACGGCCGCGGCGTCTTGCGCTTGCAGGTCAGCCGCGCTTGGATCGTGTCGCCGATCAAGACCGGCTTGACGAAGCGCAGCGCGTCGATGCCGAGGTTGGCGAGGACCGGCCCCGGCGCCGGCGAGACGAACAGCCCGGCCGCCGCCGCCAGCACGAAATATCCGTGCGCGATGCGTTGGCCGAAGGCGCTGTCGGCCGCGGCGACGGCGTCGAAGTGCAGGTAGAAGTGGTCGCCCGACAGGCAGCCGAAGG
>CBDUBX010000165.1:0-5744 GCA_965365495.1 uncultured Burkholderiales bacterium | reverse complement strand
GGCTCGTCGCCGACGACCGCGCGGGCGCGCTCGATCGGACCGCCGTCGACGCCGACGACGCGGCGGCACCTTCGGCCGAGCCGGTCGTCGCGCGATGAACCCGCCACCACCCGCTCGGCCGCCGGCGTCGGCGCCCTCACCCGTCTGCCCCGATGCCGCAGCGGCGCCCGTCGTCCGCAGCGTGCCGCCGCTGCGTCCGCTGCAGTGGCTGGCGCGCGGCTGGGCCGATCTGCTGCGCTGCCCGCTGCCGGGCTTGTTGCACGGCGCGGCGGCGGCGCTGTTCGGCGTGGCGCTCGTCGCCGTCGCCCGCGACCGCTTCTGGTTCCTCGCCGGCACGCTCAGCGGGTTTCTGCTCGTGGCACCGCTCGTCGCCACCGGCCTCTACGCGGTCAGCCGCGCGCTCGAACGCGGCGAGCGGCCGACGATCGCGACCGCGCTCGCCGCGTGGCACCCGCGCGACAGCCGCCTCGTGCGGTTCGGGCTGCTGCTCGCGCTGGCCGGCACCGGCTGGGTGCTGACGTCGGCGGCGCTGATCACGCGCTACGCGCCGGCGCCGGTGCTCGGCCCGGCCGACTTCCTGCGCGTCGTCGTCGCCAACGACGCGTCGTTGCTGTTCGAGGGGTGGCTGCTGCTCGGCAGCGTGCTCGCGGCGCCGATCTTCGCGTCGAGCGTCGTCGCGATTCCGCTGTTGCTCGACCGGCCGACGCCGCTGCTGCGCGCCGTGACGACGAGCGTCGGCGCGGCGCTGGCCAGCCCGGCGGCGATGGCACTGTGGGCGACGCTGCTGCTCGGCGCGACGCTGCTCGGGATGGCGACCGCGATGGCCGGCCTCGTCGTCGCCGTGCCGTGGCTCGCGCACGCCAGCTGGCACGCCTACCGCGACCTCGTCGAACCGATGGCCGACGCCGGTGGCCGCTGATGTTCGGCTACAGCGAGGAGCAGATCGCGCAGTTCGGGCTGACCTTCGGCGTCGGCGCGTTCATGCTGTACATGGTGTTCATCATCTGGCAGCTGGCGCGCGAATCGAAGGCCGGCCGCTTCGGCACCTTCGTCCTATTCCTCGCCCTCGGCTTCGGCCTCGTCGGCTTCGCCGCGAAGTCGGTGATCAAGTTCTTCATCGGCGGCGAATGAGGCCGTCGGACTTGCATCGCTACAAGGCGAACGAATCCGTCGGGCCGATCGTCCCGGCCCACCTCGAAAACCGCGCGCCGGCGAATGCCGGCGCTTCAGACCTGACTGGAGCCCCCTCTCGGAGGGGCCGAGCCCCGCGGCTCCGACAGGCCTGGGGCCTGTCGGACGGGGCGAGGGGTCCGAGCGCTGCGAGGACGCGGCCTGCAAGGCTCGGGGGAGCTGAACGAACGGCACATGGATAGCGCCGCTGCGCGGCGCTATCCCATGTGCAACCCCCCGTTGCACGACATGTCGGCCCCGGTCGTGAATCCCGAGTCGTCGCCGGCGAGCCAGGCGACGATCGACGCGATCTCCTCGGGCGTGCCGAGCCGCTTCACCGGGATCGACGCGACGATCTTGTCGAGCACCTCGGGCTTGATCGCGCGGACCATCTCGGTGCCGATGTAGCCCGGCGACACGGTGTTGACGGTCACGCCCTTGGACGCCAGCTCCTGCGCCAGCGCCATCGAGAAGCCGTGCATCCCGGCCTTGGCCGCCGAGTAGTTGGTCTGCCCGGCCTGGCCCTTCTGGCCGTTCAGCGAGCTGATCTGGATGATCCGCCCCCAGCCGCGCTCGACCATTCCCGGCACGACCTGCTTCGTGACGTTGAACATGCTGTTCAGGTTGGTGTCGATCACCGCCTTCCAGTCGTCGGGCGTCATCTTCAGGAACATCCGGTCGCGCGTGATGCCGGCGTTGTTGACGAGCACGTCGATCGGGCCGTGCTCGGCGGTGGCCTTCGAGAACGCCTCGACGGTCGAGTCCCAGTCGGCGACGTTGCCGACCGACGCGTAGAACGTGTAGCCGAGGCCCTTCTGCTCGTCGACCCACTTCGCGTGGTCGCGGCTCGGGCCGCAGCCGGCGATCACCTTGAATCCTTCGCGGTGCAGCCGCTGGCAGATCGCGGTGCCGATGCCGCCCATACCGCCGGTGACGTAAGCGACTTTTTGTGCCATCTCCTGTGCTCCTTTTTGGTCGGGAAGATCCGTCGGCGGCTTGCGCCCGACGCGCGAGCGTCGCCCGCGGCGTCGACCGGGTCAACGCGGGTTCGCCCGGCCCCGAAGCCGCGGGCACATGACGCACCCGCGGCGGCCGGGGTGCCGCAGCCGCCGCGGGGCGCGCCGGTTCAGGCCTTGGCCAGCACGTAGCGGCCCGGCGCCGGCTCGATCGCCGGATGCGCGGCGTCGCCGGGCGATTTCGGCGCAGCGACCGTCTTGCCGCCGTGACCCCTCAGCCAGTCGCTCCACGTCGGCCACCAGCTGCCGGGCTGCTCGGTGGCGCCGGCGAACCACGCTTCGGCGTCATCGGGCAGCTCGGGGTTGGTCCAGAAGCTGCGCTTCTTCTTGGCCGGCGGGTTGATGACGCCGGCGATGTGGCCCGATGCGCCGAGGACGAAGGTGCGCGCGCCGTTGAACAGCGGGATCGACCGGTACGCCGCCTGCCACGGCACGATGTGGTCCTCGCGCGACGCGTAGACGAACACCGGCGCGTCGATGCGGCCGAGGTCGACGCGCTCGCCGCACACCGTCAGCGCGCCCGGGTCCTTCAGCTGGTTCTGCAGGTACATGTGGCGCAGGTACCAGCAGTACATCGGCCCGGGCAGATTGGTCGAATCGCCGTTCCAGTACAGCAGGTCGAACGGCGGCGGCGGCTCGCCCTTCAGGTAGTTGGCGACGACGTAGTTCCACACCAGGTCGTTGGGCCGCAGGAAGCTGAACGTCGTGCCCAGCTCCTGCCCCTTCAGCAGCCCCGGGCCGGCCGGTGCGTTCTCGCCGATCGTCATCTCGCGCATCTGCACGACGGTCTCGTCGATGAAGATGTCGAGCACGCCGGTGGCCTCGAAGTCGAGCAGCGTCGTGAACAGCGTCAGCGACTCGGCCGGCTGCTCGCCACGCGCCGCCAGCACCGCCAGCGCCGTCGCGAGGATCGTCCCGCCGACGCAGAAGCCCATCGTGTTGACGGTCTTCGCGCCGGTGATCGCGCGCACCGTCGCGATCGCCTCGATCGGCCCCTGCTCGATGTAGTCGTCCCAGGTCAGCGACTTCATCGACTCGTCGGGGTTGCGCCAGCTCATCACGAACGTGCGGTGGCCTTCGCCGACGGTGTGGCGGATCACCGAGTTCTCGGGCTGCAGGTCGAGGATGTAGTACTTATTGATACACGGCGGCACGAACAGCATCGGCCGCGCGTGCACCTTGGCCGTCGTCGGCGTGTACTCGATCAGCTGGAACAGCGCGTTCTCGTAGACGACGTGCCCGGGGGTGACGGCGATGTTGCGGCCGACCTCGAACACCGTTTCGTCGGTCTGCGAGACGTGGCCCTTGCGCAGGTCTTCGAGCAGGTGCTGCAGGCCGCTGGCCAGGCTCTGCCCCTGCGTCGCCAGCGCCTTGTTCAGCGCCTCGGGATTGAGCGCGAGGAAGTTGCTCGGGCTCGCGGCATCGATCCACTGCTGCACCGTGAAACGGATCCGCGCCTTCGTCTTGGCATCGCCTTCGACGCTGTCGGCCAGCTGCATCAGTGCCCGCGCGTTCAGCAGGTACATCTGCGCGGTCATCGCGGCCATCGGGTTGGCCGCCCAGTCGGCACCGGCGAAGCGCTTGTCGGCCAGCGGCTCGGCGGCGGTTTCGGCGCCGGCACCGGCGAGCTGCTGCTGCAGCGTGCGGTTCCACGCGTCGGTGGCGTTCTTGATGTAATCGGCCTGGATCTGCGCCAGCTGCGGCAGCGGCACCGACAGCCCGCTGAGCGACTTCACGAGGTCGCCGAACGCGGCGCCGAACGCGGTCGCGGGGTCGGCGGCGGCGCGCGCCGGCGCGGTCGACGGACGGGGAGTGGTCGCCTGGGTCTTCATCGCGTCTCCTGTTGGCGCGCCGCGGGTGGCCACCGCGGGCGGCTTGTCGTGTCGTGGCCGCGGTGCGCGGCGGCCCGATTGTCGGCCCGCCGACCGCGGCGCTGACGCGGCGTCGAGCGAAATCCTCACCCGTCGATGCACATCGTCGCGATCGCTTGGCTCTACGTCGCGCTGATGATGGCGCTGGCCGAAGCGCTGTCGCCGCAAGGCAGCGTGCTCGGCGCTGCGGTCACGTTCTTGCTGTACGGCGTGCTGCCGCTGTCGATCGTGCTGTACATCGGCACGACGCCGGCGCGGCGGCGGCGCCGCGCCGCTACCGCAGCCGCTGCCGCAGCCGCCGCTGCAACCGCGGCCGATCGCGCCGCCGCGGCGACGCCGGTCGCGGCGGGTTCAAACGCGCCAGACGGCGGCGGCCATCCGCCCGGTGACGCCGTCGCGGCGAAACGAGAAGAAGCGTGACGCGTCGCCGTAGGTGCAGCCGCCGTCGGCGCTGATCGCGGCGACGCCGGCGGCGCGCAGGCGCGCGGCAGCGAGCGCAGGCAGGTCGGCGAGCCAGCGCGGTGCGCCGTCGGTGCCGCGGCGCGGGCGGCGCAGGAACGCCGCGTCGTCGGCCGCGGCGTCGACGCCGAACGCGCGCAGCACGTCGGCACCGACTTCGAATTGCGCCGGCCCGATGCACGGCCCGAGCCAAGCGACGACGTCGGCCGCGGCGGCGCCGGCGCCGTCGGCGAGTGAAAGCAGCGTGGCTTCGAGCACGCCATTCGCGAGGCCGCGCCAACCGGCGTGCGCGGCGGCGACGGCGCGGCCGTCGCGCGTCGCGAACAGCACCGGCAGGCAGTCGGCGACAAGCACGGCGCAGGCCACGCCGCGGTCGGTGGTCCACGACGCGTCGGCAGGGTCGTCGTCGAGGTCGGTCCGACCGGCGTCACCGGCGTCGCTGCGCGGATGACGCGCAGCGCCGACGCCGCCGCCGAAGCCGGCCACCGTCGGTACGTCGGCGTCGACCGCGCCGATCCGCCGCACGCGCGTGCCGTGCACCTGCCGCAAGTACACCGGCCGTGCGCCGATCGCCGCGGCGAAACGGCGCCGGTTCTCGGCGACGGCGGCCGCCGCGTCGCCGACCGCGGCGCCGAGGTTGGCCGTGTTCCACGGCCGGGCGCTGACGCCGCCGGCGCGCGACGTCATCGCCGCGCCGACACCGGCCGGCGCTTGCCACGCCGGCGTCAGCAACGGCAGCGCCGGCGCGGTCAAGCGGCGTCGGGGCAGCGCTCGGGTCGCGTCTGCTCGAACGCCGGCAGCCGCAGGCACGCGTCGTGGACGCGCATCACCTGCGGCACGTGGTCGAGCTGGCAGTCGAAGCGGCGCGCGTTGTAGATCTGCGGCACGAGGACGCAGTCGGCGAGCGTCGGCGTCTCGCCGTGGCAGTACGTCGACGGCTGCCCGGCGAGCTGGCGCTCGACCGCTTCGAGTCCGGTTTCGACCCAGTGGCGGTACCAGCGATTCTTGTCGTCGTCGGCGACCTTCAGGTCGTGCACCAGGTAGCGCAGCACGCGCAGGTTGTTCAGCGGGTGGATCTCGCAGGCGATGTCGAGCGCCAGTGCGCGCACCCGCGCCCGGCCGGCGGCATCGGGCGGCAGCAGGGGCGGCTCGGGATGGGTCTCGTCGAGGTATTCGATGATCGCCAGCGACTGCGTCAGCGTCAGCTCGCCGTCCTGCAGCAGCGGCA
>CBDUBX010000164.1:0-5800 GCA_965365495.1 uncultured Burkholderiales bacterium | reverse complement strand
GCCATTGGATGGACCACATCCAGGACTGGTGCATCAGCCGCCAGCTGTGGTGGGGTCACCGCATCCCGGCTTGGTACGGCAGCGGCGGCGAGCTGTTCGTCGCGCGCGACGAGAACGAGGCGCGGCAGCGCGCCGACGCCGCGGGCTACGCCGGCCCGCTGACGCGCGACCCCGACGTCCTCGACACCTGGTACTCGTCGGCGTTGGTGCCGTTCTCGACGCTCGGCTGGCCCGACGACACGCGCGAGCTGGCGCTGTTCCTGCCGTCGTCGGTGCTCGTCACCGGGTTCGACATCATCTTCTTCTGGGTCGCGCGGATGATCATGATGACGACCCATTTCACCGGCCGCGTGCCGTTTTCCGACGTCTACATCCACGGCCTCGTGCGCGACGCGCAGGGCCGCAAGATGAGCAAGAGCGAAGGCAACGTGCTCGACCCGGTCGACCTGATCGACGGCATCGACTTGCCGGCGCTGCTGGCCAAGCGCAGCACCGGGCTGCGCCGCCCCGAAACCGCGCCGCAGGTGCGCAAGGCCACCGAGCGCGAGTTCCCGAACGGCATTCCGGCGTACGGCGCCGACGCGCTGCGGCTGACGATGGCCAGCTACGCGACGCTCGGCCGCAACGTCAACTTCGACGTCAAGCGCTGCGAGGGCTATCGGAACTTCTGCAACAAGCTGTGGAACGCGACGCGCTTCGTGCTGTCGCATTGCGCCGACGGCGCGCCGGTCGACGCCGCGGCCGACGACGCCCACCGCTCGCCGGCCGACCGCTGGATCGTCGGCGAGCTGCAGCGCGTCGAGGCGGCGGTCGACGCGGGCTTTGCCGAATACCGCCTCGACACCGTCGTCAATGCGCTCTACGCGTTCGTCTGGGACGCGTACTGCGATTGGTACCTCGAGATCGCCAAGGTCCAGCTCGCGCAGGCCGACGCCGGTGCGGCCGGCGATGCGGCGCGCCGCGCGACGCGAACGACGCTCGTGCGCACTTTGGAGGCGGTGCTGCGGCTGCTGCACCCGCTGGCCCCATTCGTCACCGCCGAGCTGTGGGACGCGGTCGCGCCGGTCGCCGGACCTCAGCTAGCCGGAGACGCGCGGACGATCGTCGACGCGCCCTACCCGGTGTCGCAGCCGGAGCGCATCGACGCCGAGGCCGACGCGTGGGTCGCACGGCTGAAGGCGGTGGTCGGCGAATGCCGCCGGCTGCGCAGCGAAATGGCGCTGGCGCCGAACGCGCGCGTGCCGCTGGTGACGCGCGGCGACGACGGCTTCGTCGCTGCGGCCGCGCCGCTGGTGCGCGCGCTGGCGCGGTTGTCCGACGTGCGGCCGTCGGCCGACGACGCCGCGTTCGCCGCGGCGACCGCCGACGCGCCGGTGGCCATCGCCGGCGGGCTGCGGCTCGCGCTCGCCGTCGCCGTCGACCGCGACGCCGAGCGCGAACGGCTGGGCAAGGAGATCGCGCGGCTCGAAGGCGAGATCGCGAAGGGCGACGCGCGTCTCGCCAACGAGGCGTTCACCTCGCGCGCGCCGGCTGCGGTCGTCGCGCAGGAGCGCGCGCGCGTCGCCGACTTCAGGGCCGGCCTGGAGCGGCTTCGAGATCAGCGGTCGCGTCTGGCACCGACGCCCTGAACGCCGGTTCGGCGCGGGTTGCCGTCAGCACCTCGTCGATGCGCCGCGCCACCGCCCACGCACTGCGCACGCGCGACTCGACCGTGGTGCCGCTGACGCGCGGCGTGGCCTGCAGCGTATCGAGGTGGTGCAGCGGCCGCCCCGGATCGAGCGCGCCGGGTTCGACGCAGTCGAGCCACGCCGCGGCCAGCGGGCCGTCGGCGAGCGCGCGCGCCAGCGCCGACTCGTCGAACAGGCTCGCCGGCGACAGGCAGACGACGACCTGGTTCGGCCGCGCCGCCGACAGCAGCCGCTCGCCGAACAGCCCGCGATAGCGCTGGAAGAACGGCAGCAGCACGCACAACGCATCGCTCGTCTGCATCAGCTCGCGCAACGCGAGCGGCTCGACGCCGGTGTCGGTCCACGCGGCGTCGCTGGCGTGCAGCCCCGGGTCGTAGCCGACGACGCGCGTGCCGAACGCTTCCAGCAGCCGCGCCAGCAGCTCGACCGCCGGTGCCATGCCGACGACGCCGACGGTGCAAGCGCCGAGCTCGCGGCCGACGAGCAGCCCCTCGCTGCTGACGATCGGCACGCGGCGCAGCATCTGCAGCAATGCGCCGACGACAAATTCGGCCTCGGCCGTGGCGCTTGCTGCGCCCGGACGCACGACTTCGACGCCGGCCTGCTCGCAGGCGTCGACGTCGATGTTCTCGGCGCCGACCGACAGCCGGCCGACGAGCCGCAGCCGTGGTGCGCGCTGCAGCGTCGCCGCATCGATCGCCACCGACGGCGGCACGATGACCGCCCGCGCGTCGGCCAGCGCCTGGCGAAACGCCACCGGCTGGCGCGCGAGTTCGGGTGCGAGCCGGACGCGGTGGCGTGCCGCGAGCCAGGCCAGCGCGTCGCCGTCGAGCGGCTCGACGATCAGCACGTCGGTCGCGGCGCGCGAGCGGGCATCGGCCATGCTAGGCAAGGGTCGCGTGGGAGAATCGAGGCCGACATTCTAGGAAACACCATGCTCGTCAAGAAAGCCATCTTTCCCGTCGCCGGGCTGGGCACGCGCTTCCTGCCGGCAACGAAGGCGCAGCCCAAGGAAATGCTGCCGGTCGTCGACAAGCCGTTGATCCAGTACGCGGTCGAAGAGGCCTACGCCGCCGGCGTTCGCGAGATGATCTTCGTCACCGGGCGCCACAAGCGGCCGATCGAGGACCACTTCGACATGACCTTCGAGCTCGAATACGCGCTCGAACAGTCGAACAAGCAGGACCTGCTCGACGTCGTTCGCAGCATCAAGCCCGACGACATGGAGTGCATCTACGTGCGCCAGGCGCAGGCGCTCGGCCTGGGGCACGCGGTGCTGTGCGGCGAGCGGCTCGTCGGCAACCACCCGTTCGCGGTGCTGCTGGCCGACGACCTGATGGTCGGCGACACGCCGATCCTCAAGCAGATGGTCGAGCAGTTCGAGGAGTGGCGCGCGTCGATCATCGCGGTGCAGGAGGTGCCGGCCGAGCACACGTCGCGCTACGGCATCGTCGCCGGCACCGAGGTCAACGACCGGATGATGGACATCGACCGGATCGTCGAAAAGCCCCAGCCCGCCGATGCGCCGTCGCAGCTCGGCGTCGCCGGCCGCTACATCCTGACGCCCGGCGTGTTCCACGAGATGACGGCGCAGCCGCGCGGCGTCGGCGGCGAGATCCAGCTCACCGACGCGATCGCGTCGATGTTGCGCCGCGAGAAGGTGTTCGCCTACCGCTACGCGGGCAAGCGCTACGACTGCGGCAGCAAGGAAGGCTTCCTCGAAGCCAACGTCGAACTCGCGCTGCAGCACCCGACGCTCGGGCCGGGGTTCCGCGATTTCCTGAAGGGGCTGAAGCAGTAGTCGCGGCGTTGACCGCAGCGGCGGCAGCCGCAGCCCTCAGAGCAGCGGTGACGGACGGCCTTTCGGCCGGCTGGAGAATCGACGTCAGCGCCGCCGCAGCACGTGCGCGTATTCGCCACCTTCGGTGGTCTGCTCGACGAGCTCGTTGCCGGTCTGGCGCGCAAACGCCTGGAAGTCGCGCATCGACCCCGAATCGGTCGACACGACGCGCAACAGCTCGCCGCTGGCCATGTCGGCGAGCGCCTTCTTCGCCTTCAGGATGGGCAGCGGGCAATTCAGGCCGCGGGTGTCGAGTTCCTTCTGGACGTCCATGGCGGTCGGGATGCGGCTGAAGCGAAGCGGGAACCGGCGATGGTAGCCGCGGCGACGCTGCCGCGCCGCAGCGGGTTCAAGCCGGAAAGACGCCGGTGCTGAGGTAGCGGTCGCCGCGGTCGCAGGCGACGAAGACGATCGTCGCACCGTCGACGCGACCCGCGATCTGCAGCGCGGCCCAGCACGCGCCGGCGGCCGAAATGCCGGCGAACAGCCCTTCTTCGCGCGCCAGCCGCCGCGCCATCTCCTCGGCGTCGGCCTGCGTGACCTGCACGATCTCGTCGACGCCGCTCGGGTCGTAGATCTGCGGCAGGTAGGCCTCGGGCCACTTGCGAATGCCGGGAATGCGCGAGCCGTCGGCCGGCTGCGCGCCGACGACGTGCACCGCGGCGTTTCGCGATTTCAGGTACCGCGACACGCCGGTGATCGTTCCGGTCGTGCCCATCGCGCTGACGAAGTGCGTGATGCGGCCGCCGGTGTCGTGCCAGATCTCGGGACCGGTCGTTTCCTCGTGGATGCGCGGGTTGTCGCGGTTGGCGAACTGGTCGAGCACGCGGCCCTGGCCTTCGTCCTGCATCCGCTGCGCGAGGTCGCGAGCGAACTCCATGCCACCCGACCGCGGCGTCAGCACGAGCTCGGCGCCGAACGCCTTCATCGTCTGCGCGCGCTCGACCGACAGGTCTTCGGGCATCACGAGCACGAGGCGGTAGCCGCGGATCGCCGCGGCCATCGCCAGCGCGATCCCGGTGTTGCCCGACGTCGCTTCGATCAGCGTGTCGCCGGGGCGGATCTCGCCGCGTTGTTCGGCGCCGCGGATCATCGCGATCGCCGGCCGGTCCTTGACCGACCCCGCCGGGTTGTTGCCTTCGAGCTTGGCTAGCAGCACGTTGCCGCGCGCTGCGGCGTTGCCGGCCACGCGCTGCAGCCGCACCAGCGGCGTGCCGCCGATCGCGTCTTCGAGCGTCTTGTACGGCGCGGGCGGATCGCTCGGGGGCATGCGCGGTTTCCAGGCGGCGGGCGGTCCATTGTCGCAGTGCAGGCGGCGCCGCGGCCGTGCGCGATAATCGCGCGCGCTTTCCGGCGACGCCCCGGACGCGACCCGCCCGCGTGACGAAATCGGTAGACGTAGCGGACTCAAAATCCGCCGCCGCAAGGCGTGCCAGTTCGAGTCTGGCCGCGGGCACCAAGGCGATCGTCCTTCCGAGTCGTCGAGTCGCCGCCGCATGCCGCCCCTGCCCCCGCTGACGAAGAACCTGCTGCTGGTCTGCACGGCGGTGTTCCTGCTGCAGTCGTTCGCGCCGCTCGAGCAATGGTTCGCGCTGTGGCCGCTGCACACCGGGCTGTTTCTGCCGTGGCAGGTCGTCAGCTATGCGTTCCTGCACGGCGGCTTCACGCACCTGCTGTTCAACATGCTCGGGCTGTGGATGTTCGGCGCCGAGCTGGAACGGCTGTGGGGATCGCGTCGCTACTGGCACTTCCTGCTCGCCGGCGTGCTCGCCGCGGCCGCGGCGCAGCTCGTGTTCACCGCGCTGACGCAGTCGCCGGCGCCGACGGTCGGCGCGTCGGGCGGACTGTTCGCGCTGCTGCTGGCGTTCGGGATGCTGTTCCCGAACCGGGTCATCGTGCCGCTGTTCCCGCCGATTCCGATGAAGGCGCGCACCTTCGTGACGATCTTCGGCGGTCTCGAGCTGCTGCTCGGGTCGGGGCTGCTCGATGTGCTGTTCGGCATCCGCGGCGCCGGCAACATCGCGCACTTCGCGCACCTCGGCGGAATGGTCGGCGGCTTCCTGATGATCCGCTACTGGCGCCGCCAGCCGCCGTTCGGCAACGGCCGCCGCCGGCGGTAGCCAGCTCGTTAGCGCGAAGCTAGCGCGCGAACGCGGCGTCGATCGTCGGGTAGGCTAGCCGCAGCCGCAGCTCGCGCTTCATCCGCCGGTTGTCGAGGCGGCGCGACTCGCTCAGGAAGCTCAACGCCAGCGGTCCCAGCCGGCGCATCGCC
>CBDUBX010000163.1:0-5861 GCA_965365495.1 uncultured Burkholderiales bacterium | reverse complement strand
CGGCAAGCCCTACGAGCGCGACCCGCGCAGCCTGGCCAAGCGCGCCGAGGCCTACCTGAAGAGCAGCGGCATCGGCGACGCGGCGTACTTCGGCCCCGAGCCCGAATTCTTCGTCTTCGACCAGGTGCACTGGAACGTCGACATGTCGGGCTGCGCGGTCAAGATCAGCTCCGAAGAAGGCTCCTGGAGCAGCGGCGCGACGATCGAAGGCGGCAACATGGGCCACCGTCCGAGCGTCAAGGGCGGCTACTTCCCGGTGCCGCCGGTCGACAGCCTGCAGGACATGCGCTCGGAGATGTGCCTGCTGCTCGAACAGCTCGGCGTGCCGGTCGAGGTCCACCACCACGAGGTGGCCGGCGCCGGCCAATGCGAGATCGGCACCAAGTTCAGCACGCTGGTGCAGCGTGCCGACTGGCTGCAGGTGCAGAAGTACGTGATCCAGAACGTCGCCCACGCCTACGGTAAGACCGCGACGTTCATGCCCAAGCCGGTCGTCGGCGACAACGGCAGCGGCATGCACGTCCACCAGAGCGTGTGGAAGGGCGGCACCAACCTGTTCGCCGGCGACGGCTACGCCGGGCTGTCGGAGTTCGCGCTGTTCTACATCGGCGGCATCATCAAGCACGCTCGCGCGCTGAACGCGATCACCAACCCCGGCACCAACAGCTACAAGCGGCTCGTCCCCGGGTTCGAGGCGCCGGTGAAGCTGGCGTACTCGGCGCGCAATCGCTCGGCATCGGTGCGCATTCCGTACGTCGCCAATCCGAAGGGGCGGCGCATCGAGGTGCGCTTCCCCGATCCGACCTGCAACCCGTACCTCGGCTTCTCGGCGATGCTGATGGCCGGGCTCGACGGCGTCGAGAACAAGATCCACCCGGGCGAGGCCGCGACCAAGGATCTGTACCACCTGCCGCCCGAGGAGGACGCGAAGATCCCGACCGTCTGCCACAGCCTCGACCAGGCGCTCGAGTACCTCGACCAGGACCGCGCGTTCCTGACCAAGGGCGGGGTGTTCACCGACGCCTACATCGACGCCTACATCGAGCTGAAGATGCAGGAGGTCACGCGCTTCCGCATGACGACGCACCCGCTCGAGTTCGACATGTACTACTCGCTCTGAACCGCGAGCCGCGCGACGTCGCTCCGGTCTCGGGGCGGCGTCGCACCCACCGGGCCGCCCGCGATGGCGGCCCGCGTCGTTTCGGCAGGTCCGCTGCCTAGAATCGCCGCGGCCACGGGCGCATGCAGGAGAGCGATTGGCGCTGATCGAATTGACGCTGGTGCTGCTGCTCGTCGTCGCGGTCGGCGGCGCGGTGGCGCGTTTCACGCCGATCGGGCTGCCGATCTTCCTCGTCGTCGTTGGCGTCGTCGCTTCGGTCGTACCGGGGTTGACCAACGTCACGATCGACCCCGAAGTCTTCCTGCTGCTGTTCATCCCGCCGCTGCTGTTCGCTGACGCGCGGGTGCTGCCGCGGCGCGACCTGCTGCACGTGCTGCAGCCGGTGCTGCTGCTGGCGCTGGGGCTGGTCGCGCTGACCGTCGTCGTCGTCGGCTACTTCATCCACTGGCTGGTGCCGGCGATGCCGCTGGCAGTGGCGTTCACGCTCGGCGCGATCGTCACGCCGACCGACGCGGTGGCGACCGTCGCGACGACGCACGGGCTGCCGTTGCCCAACCGCGTCGGCCACATCATCAACGCCGAGAGCCTGCTGAACGACGCCACGGGGCTGGTGCTGTTCAAGCTCGCGGTCGCCGCCGCAGCGGCGGCGGCCGGCGTGACGATGACCGACGTCGCGACCAACTTCCTGCTGTTGTCGGGCGGCGGTGTCGTCGTCGGCGTCGTCGTCGAGTGGCTGGGCCGGCGGCTGCGCGAGCGGCTCGTCGCGCTCGGCGCCGACGACCCGGTGCTGCAGACGCTGATCGGCGTGCTGATCCCGTACGCCGCGTGGCTCGTCGCCGAGGCGCTGCACGTGTCGGGGATCCTGGCCGTCGTCATCGCCGGGCTGTGGGCCGGCGGCAAGGAGGTGCGCGGGCTGTCGGCCGACGCGCGGCGCCACGCGCGCGAGGTCTGGCGGATGATCTCCTACGTCTTCAACGGCCTGGTCTTCGTGTTGCTCGGGCTGCAGCTGCGCCACATGCTGGCCGCCGTCGAGCAGTACGACGCCGGCTACCTGGCGGGGCTCGCGCTGTCGCTGTGGGGGCTGCTGATGGTGCTGCGACTGGGTTGGGTGTTCGCGTCGGCGGCGCTGCGCTTCCGCTTCGGCTGGGGCTGGGCCGGCGACGCGCGCGGGCCGAACTGGCGCCGCATGCTGCTCGTCGGCTGGGCGGCGGTGCGCGGGTCGGTGACGCTGGCCACCGCGCTGTCGGTACCGCTGCTGACCAACGCCGGCGAACACTTCCCGCAGCGCGAACTCGTCGTCTTCCTCGCCGCGGCGACGATCGTGCTGACGCTGCTGTTCAACGGCGTGCCGCTGCCGTGGCTGATCCGCCGCCTGCGCGCGCCCGGCGACGCCGCTGGCGATGCCGAGGAAAGCGCGGCGCGCGTCGCGCTGGCGCGGGCCGGCATCGGCGCCGTCGCGCCGCTGATGAACGCCGTCACCGACCCGAGCCAGCGCGCGTTCGCCGCGCAGCTGATCCACCGCTACGAAGGCAAGATCGTGCTGCGCGAGGCCGCGCCCGAGCTCGCCGCGTCGAAGATCGACCGCATCGCCAGCGCGCGCACGATGCGGCTGGCCGGCATCGCCGCCGAACGCGACGCGCTGCACCGGCTGCACGCCGACAACGCGATCAACGACGAGACGATGCGGCTGATCGAAGAGGAGCTCGACGCGCGCGAGATGATGTCGTCGGCGAGCCCGCTGCGCGGATGACGGCGCTGCGGCCGGCGCGATGTCGCGCGGGGGCGCTGCGCGACAATCGCCAGATGCGATTTGCGCGCGCGACTGTCGGAGCGGCAACGGCGCTGATCGGCGCGGTCGTCGCTGTCATTGCGGGTGGCGACGCGGCCGCGCAGTCGGCCAAACCGGTCTACCGCTGCCCCGGGCCGCCGGTGCTGTACACCGACCAGCTCACCGCCGGCGAGGCGCGCGACCGTGGCTGCCGGACGATCGAAGGTGCGCCGGTCACTGTCGTGCAGCTGCCGCGGGCGCGGCCGCCGGCGAGCGCGCCGTCGGGCGCGGCGCGGCCGGCCGACACGCGCGTCGACGCCGCGGCGCAGCGCGCCCGCGACAGCGACGCGCGGCGGATCCTCGCCGACGAGCTCCAACGCGAGGAGCAGAACCTGGCGCTGCTGCGACTGTCGTTCAACAACGGCGAGCCCGAGCGCCGCGGCGACGAGCGCAACTACCAGAAGTACATCGACCGCGTCGCCGAGATGCGGGCGCAACTCACGCGCAAGGAAGCCGACGTCGCGGCGCTGCGGCGCGAGCTCGCGAAGCTGCCGCCGTGAGCCGGCCGCGGGCGCGCCGGTGAACGACGCCGATCGCGGCGCCGCGCCGGGCTTCGACGCCTACGATCAGCTCGCGACGATGGTCGCGCTGGTCCGGCCCGACGGCCGCTGCCTGCATGCCAACTCGGCGCTCGAGAACACCGTCGGCATGTCGCGCCGCGCGTTGCAGCGCGGCAGCGCGCTCGACTGGCTGGCCGACGCGACGCCGCTGCGCGACGCGCTGCCGCTGGTCGCCGGCAACCAGGTCGCGACGAGCCGCTTCGACGCGCACGTCAAGCGCCTCGGCGCCGGTGGCGCCGAGCTGCCGGTGCACGTCATCGTCACGCAGACCGACGACGCCGAACGCGTGCTCGTCGAGATGATCGAGATCGAACAGCAGACGCGGCTCGACCGCGAGGAGCGTGCCCACGGCCACGCGCAGGCGAGCAAGGAGCTGGTGCGCAACCTCGCGCACGAGATCAAGAACCCGCTCGGCGGCATCCGCGGCGCGGCGCAGCTGCTGGCGATGGAGCTCGGCGCCGACGAGCCGCGCGGCGGCGTCGGCGGCGGCGCGGCGCGGCGACGCGCGCTCGGCGTTCGCGAGCTCACCGAGTACACGCGGGTGATCGTCCAGGAGGCCGACCGGCTGCAGGCGCTGGTCGACCGGTTGCTCGCGCCGCACCGCCGGCCGCACGTCGTCGGCGAGGTCAACGTCCACGAGGTCTGCGAGCGCGTGCGCTCGCTGGTCGTTGCCGAGTACCCGCGCGGGCTGCGCGTCGTTCGCGACTACGACACGTCGATCCCCGAGTTCCACGGCGACCGCGAGCAGCTGATCCAGGCGGTGCTGAACATTGCGCAGAACGCGACCCAGGCGCTGGTCGAGAGGATCATCGACGGCGACGCGCTGCTCGTGCTGCGCACCCGCGTCGCGCGGCAGGTGACGATCGCCCGCCAGCGGTGCCGACTGGCACTGGAATTGCATATCGAGGACAACGGCCCGGGCGTGCCGGCCGAGATCCGCGAGCGCATCTTCCACCCGCTGGTGTCGGGGCGCGAAGGCGGCTCCGGGCTCGGCCTGACGCTGGCGCAGACCTTCGTGCAGCAGCACCACGGCACGATCGAATGCGACAGCGTTCCGGGGCGGACGGTCTTCAAACTGCTGATCCCGCTGCCTTGAGTCACCGCTGCCGCCAGCGCGCCACCGCCGCATGAAACCGATCTGGGTCGTCGACGACGACCAATCCATCCGCTTCGTCCTCGAACGCGCGCTCGCGCGCGAGCAGCTCGCGGTGCGCACCTTCGCCAACCCGCGCGACGTCGTCGACGCGCTGGCCGACGACGCGCCACAGGTCCTCGTCAGCGACATCCGCATGCCCGGCGGCAGCGGCATCGACCTGCTGTCGCAGGTGCGGCAGCGCCACCCCGGGCTGCCGGTGATCATCATGACCGCGTACTCGGACCTCGACAGCGCGGTGTCGGCATTCCAGGGAGGCGCGTTCGAGTACCTGCCGAAGCCGTTCGACGTGCCGGCGGCGGTCGAGCTGATCCGCCGCGCCGTCGACGAGAGCCTGCGCGACCAGGTCGACGACGCGCCGCCGGTGCAAATGCCCGAGATGCTCGGCCAGGCGCCGGCGATGCAGGACGTGTTCCGCGCGATCGGCCGGCTGAGCCAGAGCAACGTCACGGTGCTGATCACCGGCGAAAGCGGCACCGGCAAGGAACTGGTCGCGCGCGCGCTGCACCGCCACAGCCCGCGCGGTGAGCTCGGCAGCAAAGGGCCGTTCGTCGCGATCAACACCGCGGCGATCCCGAAGGACCTGCTCGAAAGCGAGCTCTTCGGCCACGAGCGCGGCGCGTTCACCGGCGCGCAGACGACGCGGCGCGGCCGCTTCGAGCAGGCCGACGGCGGCACGCTGTTCCTCGACGAGATCGGCGACATGCCGTTCGATCTGCAGACGCGGCTGCTGCGCGTGCTGTCCGACGGCCAGTTCTACCGCGTCGGCGGCCACCAGCCGCTGAAGGCCAACGTCCGCGTGATCGCCGCGACCCACCAGAACCTCGAGGAGCGCGTGCGCCAGGGCGCGTTCCGCGAAGACCTGTTCCATCGGCTCAACGTGATCCGGCTGCGGCTGCCGTCGCTGCACGAGCGTCGCGAGGACATCCCGGTGCTGATTCGGTTCTTCCTCGGCAAGAGTGCGCGCGAGCTCGGCGTCGATGCCAAGCGGATCACCGACGCGGCACTGGCGCGGCTGCAGGCTTGCGAGTTTCCCGGCAACGTGCGCCAGCTCGAGAACCTGTGCCACTGGTTGACGGTGATGGCGCCGGCGCAGGTCGTCGAGGTCAAGGACCTGCCGCCGGAGCTGCTCGGCCCTTCGACGCCGTCGCCGGCGGCGTCGGCCGCCGATGCGACCGCGGCGGCACGGCCCGCGGCGGG
>CBDUBX010000162.1:0-5873 GCA_965365495.1 uncultured Burkholderiales bacterium | reverse complement strand
GCGCTGGCCGACGGCAGCGGCGCGAGCAAGACCAACGTCTGGCTCGACCACGGTGTGCTCGAAGGCTGCCTGCGCGCCGACCTCGACGGCCAGGCGCCGCGCGCGATGGCGGTGCTCGACCCGCTGCCGCTGACGCTGACCAACTGGGCCGACGTGTTCGGCCGCGCCGACCACGTCGAGCCGTGCCGGGCGCCGGCGCACCCGCAACGTGCCGAGCTCGGCACGCGCGCCTTCGACCTGTCGGCCGACGTCTGGATCGACCGCGACGACTTCGCGGTCGACCCGCCGAAGGGCTACCACCGCCTCTTCCCGCCGCGCCGCGCGGCCGACGGCAGCGACGCCCCCGGCGGCCGCGTGCGGCTGAAGTACGGCTGGGTCGTCGAATGCACCGGCTACGAGAGCGGCACCGCCGGTGGCGTCGCGCGCGTGCTGGCGCGCGTCGTTCCCGACACCAAGAGCGGCACGCCGGGCGCGGCGACGGTGAAGGTCAAGGGGACGATCACCTGGGTCGGCGCGACCGACGCGGTGCCAGCAACGTTCCAGCTGTACGAGCGGCTGTTCACCGAAGCCCAGCCCGACGCCGGCGGCCGCGACGCGACGACGGTCGTCAATCCGGCGAGCCGCCGCGTCGCCAGCGGCTGGGTCGAGCCGTCGCTGGCCGCCGCGGCGGCCGAGTCGCGCTGGCAGTTCGAGCGCCACGGCTACTTCGTCGCCGACCGCGTGCAGCACCGCGCCGACGCGCCGGTGTTCAACCGCATCACGACGCTGCGCGACGGCTACGCCGGCGGCGGCTGACGCGGCCACGAAAGACCGCGCTCGCGTCAGCGACACGGCTTCTTGCGATGCTCGGCCGGCCGCCCGACCGACTGGAGCCGATGATGAAGAAGACGTCTTCCCTCACCGCCGCCGCGCGCCGCTGCGCGGCGCTCGCCGCCGGTGTGACCGTCGCAGCGGTCGCCACCGCCGCCGCGCCGGCGCACGCCGCCGGCCGCGTCGCGGTCGACTTCGTCGATGCCGAGCGCTACGCCGACACCGCGTTCGGCGGCGTCGAGCGCGGGCGCAAGCTCGCCATCCTGCGCAGCCACTTCGAACGCCTCGGCGCGCGGCTGCCCGACGGCCAGACGCTGCGCGTCGACGTCCTCGACGTCGACCTCGCCGGCACGATCGAGCAGCGCGGCGTGCACGAGGTGCGCGTGTTGCGCGGCGGCGCCGATTGGCCGCGGATCGCGTTGCGCTACACGCTGCTCGACGGCGACCGCGTCGTCGACCGCGGCGACGTGCGGCTCGCCGACATGGACTACCTCGACCGCCCCGGCATTTCGCCGAGCCGCGAGCTCGGCTACGAAATGCGGATGCTCGACGACTGGTTCGCGCAGACGTTCGCGACCGCGGCGCCGGCCCGCGTGCGCTGAGCGGCGCGCGGTCGCCGACCCCGCCGAAAGGCGCGGTCGCGACCACTCATAGAGCCGCGCCGTTCGCGACCCCGGTGGGGCGCACCGCTTCGCCGCCGTGCGCGCGTCAGCGCCGGCGCAGCTTCTTCGCGGCGTTGACCGCGACGAGCACGACCGCGCCGACGACGACGCCGACGGCGGCGTTGGCCAGCGCCGGCAGCACCAGACGCAGCGCCGTGCCGAAGCCGGCGACCGCGTGTTCGACGCCGTGGCCGAGCGCCGGCACGCCGTGCACGAGGATGCCGCCGCCGACGAGGAACATCGCCGCGGTGCCGGCGATCGCCAGCGCCTTCATCATCCACGGCGCCGCGGCCAGCACGGCGCGCCCGGCGGAGGCCGAGGCGCCGCCGCGTCGGCTGAGCCACAGGCCGACGTCGTCGAGCTTGACGATGCCGGCGACGAGGCCGTAGACGCCGATCGTCATCGCGACCGCGATGCCGACGAGCACCGCGACCTGGGTGCCGAACGCCGCGTCGGCGACGGTGCCGAGGGTGATCGCGATGATCTCGGCCGACAGGATGAAGTCGGTGCGGATCGCGCCCTTGATCTTCTCCCGCTCGCGGGCGACGACGTCGACCGCCGGGTCGGCGATGGCCGCCTTGTGCTGCGCGTGCTCGGCGTCGGCGACGTCGCGGTGCAGGAAGCGGTGGGCGAGCTTTTCGGCCCCCTCGTAGCACAGGAACGCGCCGCCGACCATCAACAGCGGCGTCACGAGCCACGGCGCGAACGCGCTGATCGCCAGCGCCGCCGGGACGAGGATCGACTTGTTGACCGCCGACCCCTTGGCCACCGCCCAGACGACCGGCAGTTCACGGTGCGGGTCGACGCCGGCGACCTGCTGCGCGTTCAGCGCGAGGTCGTCGCCGAGGACGCCGGCGGTCTTCTTCGCTGCGATCTTGGTGAGCACCGCGACGTCGTCGAGGACGCTCGCGATGTCGTCGAGAAGGAGAAGCAGACTGGCGGCCATCGGCGGATTGTCGCCGCCGCGGCGAGCGCGTCCTGGCGGCGTGCGCCGCCGCGCGAGCGGTCAGTGCGCCGCTTCGGCGACGATCGACGGCGACGCGAATTGGCAGCCGATCGCCACGCGTGCGTAGAGGTAACGCGACAGTGCACGCTCGCTCAACGCGTCGAGCTCGACGTGACCGGCGGCGTCGCACGGGAAGGCGAGCGCCCGCCCGGACCCGCCGAGCGATTCGAAACGCAACTCGAAACGCGCTGGGGCGGCGGGTTCGACACGGGTCGACGGAAGGTTCATGGTGGCGGTGACGGCAGCGGTCTGTCGACTCGGGTATCGGCGGGCACCGCTGCCGACTGGAGGGCAGCAGCGGGGCCCACCGCGCGCTGCGTGACTGTTGCAGCAGCGGCCGCCGACCGCAGCCGGCGCGGCGCCAGCGGCGGCGTCGGTGCGGCGCCGTGCGGCGCGTCGGGCAACGTCGGACACGGCCGCCGGCGTGCAGTTTGTCCACGGCGGGCCTCAACTTCGGCGCGCAACGGCCGAAAGGCTCCGCAAGAACCCGCAAATCCGACCATGACCGAAGCCGTCGCCACGTCCACCCGCACCCCGTCCCCGCGCACCGCCGACGCGCGCACGCCCGATGGCGCCGCCCGCGACGCCGCGGTCGCCGCCGAGCTCGACCGCGAGCGCCAGCGCGGCGCGCTGCGCCAGATCGTGATTCCGCCGTGCCCGGCGCTGCTGCGCCGGCTGCAGCACGCGATGGCGTGCGCCGAACCCGACCTGAACGAGGTCGCGCGCATCGCCGGCTCCGACGTCGCGATGGCCGCGACGCTGCTGCGCAACGCCAACAGCCCGCTGCATTCGTTCGGCCAACCGGTGCAGACCGTCGGCCAGGCGATGGACCGGCTCGGCCTCGACGAGACCGCGGCGGTGCTGACCGGCTTTCTCGCGCGGCACACGATCGCCGTCCACCACCCGCGACTGCGCGGCTTCTGGAAGGAGTCGGCGCAGCGCGCCGCGGCGCTGCGCTTCCTCGCGACGCAGTTGCCGGGGATGGCGCCCGACCTGGCGCAGCTCTACGGCCTGTTCTGCCACGTCGGCATGCCGGTGCTGCTGCAGAGCGTGCGCGGCTACGCCGGCACGCTGACCGAAGCGCTGGCGCGGATCGACCGGCCGTTCGTCGCCACCGAGAACGCCAACCACCGCACCGACCACGCCGTCGTCGGTGCGCTCGTCGCGCGCACGTGGCACCTCGCGCCGCTGGTCGTCACCGCAATCCGCCTGCACCACGACCTGACGCCGGGCACCGAGCACGACGCCGAAGCGCACACGCTGGTCGCCGCGGGGCTGGTCGCCGACGCGCTGATCCGCGACCGCGAAGGGCTCGACACCGACGCCGACTGGCAGCAGTACGGCGACGCCGCGCTCGCCTGGCTGCAGGTGACGCACGACGACTACGCCGACTGGCGCGGCCAGATCGCCGACGTCGTCGACGCGGTGGCCTGAGCGCGTCAGCGCAGCGCCGGGTCGCGGCGCCGGCCGACGCCGGCGCGTGGTGGCAGACCGGTGTGCTGCGTCAGCAGCCGACCCCGGCGTGGGCCCGGCGCCGGTGACCGCTCGCGGTCGCGCTCCGCGTCGAAGCCGACCGGCTGCCGCGCCGGGATCAGCTGGTGGCGGCCCGGGCCGATCAGGTCGGCGCGGCCCATCGCGCGCAGTGCGTCGCGCAGCAGCGGCCAGTTCGCCGGGTCGTGCCAGCGCAGGAAGGCCTTGTGCAGCCGGCGTCGGCGCTCGCCGCGGACGACGTCGACGCGCTCGGCGCGCGCTTCGGGGCCGTCGACGCGGCGGCTGATCCCCTTCAGCGGGTTCAGCCCCGAGTGGTACATCGCGGTCGCGGTGGCCATCGGGCTCGGATAGAAGGTCTGCACCTGGTCGGCCTTGAAGCCGTTGCGCTTGAGCCAGAGCGCGAGGTTCAGCATGTCTTCGTCGCGCGTTCCGGGGTGGGCGGCGATGAAGTACGGGATCAGGTACTGCTTCTTGCCGGCCGCCGCCGACGCAGCGTCGAACAACTGCTTGAAGCGGTCGTAGGCGGCGATGCCGGGCTTCATCATCTTCGCCAGCGGCCCGGCCTCGGTGTGCTCGGGGGCGATCTTCAGGTAGCCGCCGACGTGGTGCGTGACGAGCTCGCGCACGTAGTCGGGGCTCGTCACCGCGAGGTCGTAGCGCAGCCCCGAGCCGATCAGCACCTTCTTCACGCCGCGCACCGCGCGCGCGCGGCGGTACAGCGACACCAGCGGCGCGTGGTCGGTGTTCAGGTTGGGGCAGATGCCGGGGTAGACGCAGCTCGGCTTGCGGCACGCGGCCTCGATGTCGCGGCTCTTGCAGCCAAGCCGCCACATGTTCGCCGTCGGCCCGCCGAGGTCGCTGACCACGCCGGTGAAGCCGGCGACGCGGTCGCGCATCGTCTCGATCTCGCGCAGCACCGACGCCTCGCTACGGCTCTGGATGATCCGCCCCTCGTGCTCGGTGATGCTGCAGAACGTGCAGCCGCCGAAGCAGCCGCGCATCACGTTGACGCTGAAGCGGATCATCTCCCACGCCGGGATCTTCGTTTCGCGGTCGTGGCGGCCGTCGGCGTCGGCGTACGCGGGGTGCGGGCTGCGCGCGTAGTCGAGGTCGAACACGTGGTCGATCTCGGCCGTCGTCAGCGGGATCGGCGGCGGGTTGACCCAGACGTCGCGCCCGTCGTGGCGCTGCACCAGCGCGCGCGCGTTGCCGGGGTTGGTCTCGAGGTGGAGCACGCGGCTGGCGTGCGCGTAGAGCACCGGGTCGGACTTCACCTGCTCGTAGCTCGGCAGGCGGATCACCGTGCGCTCGCGCGGCGGCAGCGCGACCGCACCGGTCTTGCGCGACAGCGGCAGCGCGATCGGCGCCGCGGCGACGTCGCTCGCGTCGCCCGCGGTGTCGTCGGCGGTGGTCGCGCAGGCCGGCGCGGCGGCGTCGACGCCGTAAGGGTTGATCCGCTCGTCGATGCGCCCGGGGCGGTCGACGTCGGTCGAATCGATCTCGAACCAGCCTTCACGCGGCGCACGGACGACGAACGCAGTGCCGCGCACGTCGGTGATCTGCGCGATCGGCTCGCGCCGCGCGAGGCGGTGCGCGATCTCGACGATCGCGCGCTCGGCATTGCCGTAGACCAGCAGGTCGGCCTTGCTGTCGACGAGGATCGACCGCCGCACCTTGTCCTGCCAGTAGTCGTAGTGCGCGATGCGCCGCAGGCTGGCCTCGATGCCGCCGATCACCACCGGCACGTCGGCGTAGGCCTCGTGGCAGCGCTGCGTGTAGACGAGCGTCGCGCGGTCGGGGCGCTTGCCGCCGACGCCGCCCGGCGTGTAGGCGTCGTCGCTGCGGATCCTCCGGTCGGCGGTGTAGCGGTTGATCATCGAATCCATGTTCCCGGCGGCGACGCC
>CBDUBX010000161.1:0-5881 GCA_965365495.1 uncultured Burkholderiales bacterium | reverse complement strand
CAGCGGCACGCTCGGCGACCACGGCGTGGCGATCATGTCGCTGCGCGAGAACCTCGCCTTCGACACCGCAATCCGCTCCGACACCGCGGCGCTGCACGGGTTGGTGGCGGCGATGGTCGACGCCGCGCCGGACATCCGCTGCCTGCGCGACCCGACGCGCGGCGGTCTGGCGACGACGCTCAACGAGCTGGCGGCGCAATCGGGCTGCGGCATCGTCGTCGACGAAGCGCGCCTGCCGGTGCGCGCGCAGGTCGCCGCGGCTTGCGAATTCCTCGGCCTGGACCCGCTGTACGTCGCCAACGAAGGCAAGCTCGTCGCGATCTGCGACCCGGCCGACGCCGATCGGCTGCTGGCCGCGATGCGCGCGCATCCGCTCGGCGACGCCGCGGTCGACATCGGCGAGTGCGTGGCCGACAGCCACCGCTTCGTGCAGATGCGCACCCGCTTCGGCGGCCGGCGGATCGTCGACTGGCTGACCGGCGACCAGCTGCCGCGGATCTGCTGAGGCCCGCGGCGCGGGTGACGAACCGCGCTTGACGAAGATCAAGAACGCCGCGGTTTTGCGACTCGGACAATCGCCCGCGCCGTTGCCGGACGTTTTCGCGTCGTCGCCGCGTCAACGCCCAGCGCCGTTTCCGAGTTCTATCCTTGTCTGCCCGCGACCGCGGGAAAACCACCGGAGAGTCGTATGAAAGTCCAAATCCAAGGCATCCTCGCCGGCGCTGCCGTCGCCCTGTTCGCTGCTTCGCCGGCCCTCGGCGCCACCGCCGAAGAGATCATCGCGAAGGAAAAGTGCAACAAGTGCCACACCGCGACGACGACGAAGAAGGGCCCGTCGTGGGCCGACGTCGCCGCCAAGTACAAGGGCCAGCCCGACGCGGTGCCCAAGCTCGTCGAGATGCTGAAGACCGGTGGCCCGGACGACCACAACAAGGTCGTCGCCAGCGACGCCGATCTGCGCGCCGTCGTCAACGTCGTGCTGGCGTCGAAGTGATCGGCACGATCGAAAGTTGATCGGGATCAGCCAGCGGGACGTCGACGCGTCAAGAATCGGCCGTCGTCTTGGTGTTAACCCTGGCTGCCCCTCTGCCGTTTTCTGTTTGTTCGTGAAGGAGAACCCGAAGTGAAACTGACCCTTGCCGTCGCTGCGCTATTCGCCACCGCCGCCTTTGCCGGCTCCGCCGGTGCCGCGACGCCCGACGAGATCATGGCCAAGGAGAAGTGCAGCAAGTGCCACACCGCGACGACGACCAAGAAGGGACCGTCGTTCACGGACGTCGCCGCCAAGCACAAGGGCAAGCCCGAAGCGGTGGCCCAGCTCGTCGACACGTTGAAGACCGGCGGCAAGGACGATCACCCGACCGTCAAGGCCAGCGACGACGAGTTGAAGGCGCTCGTCAACGCGGTGCTCGCGAAGTAAGACCCGCGGCGCCGACCGCGGCAGCCGTTCGAAGGCCGGTGCGGGCGTGAGCCCGGCCGGCCTTTTGCTTGATCGCTCGCCGCCGGCTTCCGCCGCGCCGCACCGGCGCCAATTCGTGCGCGCCGCCGCGGCCGCATTGCCGACACCGTCGCGGTTGTTTTTTTGCCAAGTCGGCGCCGCGCCGGGGTCGCGTTTTGACCCACGCCCGGCCTCGGCCGCAACGGCGATGGCACCATAGCTGCCGATGCGCCCACCGCTCCCTCTTGTCGTTGCCGCGATCGTCGGCGCTGCGTCGATCGCAATCGGCGCGACCGCGGCCTTGGCTGCCCCCGCGGCCCGCTCTGCTGTGTCCACCCCCGCTGCATCCGCAGCCGCGGGGAAGCCGCCACCGACGGTGTCGACGCCGGCCACCGCAACGAACGCGCGGTCGGCGACCCGCACGCCGGCGTCGACCGCCGTCGGTCCGCCGCCGTCGGGCGCCGCGTCGGCTCCGACCGCAATCGCCGCGTCGAAGGCCGCACCGACCGGCGCCGCCAGCGCACCGCGCGCGGCCGCTGTCAAGCCGCGGCCGCTCGACATCAACCGCGCCAGCCTTGCCCAGCTGAAGCAGCTGCCCGGCGTCGGCGACGCCGAGGCAAAGAAGATCATTGCCGCGCGGCCGTACTACACGAAGGCGGACCTCGTGACCAAGCGCGTGCTGTCGCCGTCGGCGTTCAATGCGATCCGCCAGCGCGTCGCCGCCATCCCGCCGAAGTTGCCGGCGGAACGACCCGTCGCCGGTCGCAAGGGCTGAGCCGTCTTCGCAAGCGGCTTCCGTCGCCGATCCGCCGTCTTTCCCCGTCCGCGCCACCCGCCCTCGCCGATGAAACTCTCCAAGCTCCTGCTGTGCGCCTCGTTGCTGCTGACCGGCCTCGGCTGGCAGGTCCCGGTCGCGGCGCAAAGGGCCGCCGACCCGCCGCCCGACGCCTACACCGACGAAGGCGCCGACACCTGCCTCGGCTGTCACGACGACGAGTCGGCCGAGTACTCGGCGTCGGCGATCTTCAAGACACGCCACGCCGCGCGGCTCGACAAGCGCGCGCCCTTCGGCCCCGGCGGGCTGCAGTGCGAGGCCTGCCACGGCCCCGGCGCGCTGCACGCCAAGCGCAAGAAGGCGGCGCAGATCAACACCTTCAAGCCCGACGACGAGCGTTACACGCTCGCCGAGCGCAACCAGATCTGCATGAGCTGCCACTCGGGGATGGAGCGCACCGCGTGGCACGCCAGCGCGCACGAGCGCGCGCAACTCGCGTGCACCGACTGCCACCAGATCCACCAGGAGCGCGACCCGGTGCTCGTCAAGGCGCAGCAGACCGACGTCTGCGCCACGTGCCACCAGCAGCAGCGTGCCGACTTCCAGAAGACGTCGGCCCACCCGGTGCGCCAGGGCCGTATGGCGTGCAGCGACTGCCATGCGGTGCACGGCTCGCCGTCGAACGTCGCCGGCATGCTCGTCGCGCCGACGCTGAACCAGACCTGCTACAGCTGCCACGCCGACAAACGAGGCCCGGTGCTGTGGGAGCACGCGCCGGTGGCCGAGGACTGCAGCCTGTGCCACAACCCGCACGGTTCGGTGCGCGAGGCGCTGTTGACGAAGAACCCGCCGCTGCTGTGCCAGCAGTGCCACAGCACCGCCGGCCATCCGTCGGTGGCGCGCACCGGCGCGGCGTTGCCGGCCAACGGCGGCGGCAACGCGGCGCTGTTCGTCGTCGCCGGCAGCTGCAGCAATTGCCACACGCAGGTGCACGGGTCGAACCATCCGTCCGGAGCCAAGCTGTTGCGCTAGACGCCGTCGTCGTCGCACCCCGTCCGCCACCGAACGCCTTGCCCACCATGCGTATCCACAGCCCCTTGTTCCTGCTTGCCGCGACGGGTCTGCTGCTCGGCGGCGCCGCCGCCGCGCAGACCGTCGACACCTCCGAGTGGAAGTGCAGCACCTGCCCGTACCCGAAGGCGCCGAGCGGCAGCGTCGAAGCCGGCATCGCCGCGGTCACCGACGACGCCGAGCGCTTCGGCGATTACACCGGCCTCGACCGCCAGGGCGCCAAGCTGCTGCTCGGCGGCCACGCGATGTGGCGCGGCGAAGGCGGCGGCTGGGCCGACGCCTGGGCGTCCGACCTCGGGCTGGCGTCGCGCAGCCTCGGCGTGCGCGGCGGCGTCGAAGGCGTCGTCACGCTGCGCGCCGCGTACGACGCGGTGCCGCGCCACTTCTTCGACGACGCGCGAACGCCGTTCCTCGGCGTCGGCGGGTCGCTGCTGACGCTGCCGGCGGGCTATCCGGCGGGGTCGACCGGTGCGATGCCGCTGGCGTCGACGCTGCAGCCGGTCGAGTTCGGCTATGACCGGTCGCGGCTCGACGCCAGCGCCGCGGTCGTCGCCGTCGACCACTGGACTTACCGCGTCGACTTCCGCCGCGACGTGCGCGACGGCACGCGCGCACTGGTCAACTCCTTCTACGCCACCGCAGCGCAACTCGTCGCGCCGGTCGACCAAGTCACCGACGAGCTCGGCGTCACCGCGGCCTACGCGACGTCGAAGCTGCAGGCGTCGCTCGGCTACGAGGTCTCGCGCTTTCGCAACGGTCACGATGCGCTCGTCTGGGACAACCCGTTCAACCTCGCGGCGCTCGGCGCGACGCGCGCCGAGCTGGCACTGGCGCCCGACAACGAGCTGCACCAGATCACCGCGTCGCTCGGCTACACCGTCACGCCGACGATCCGCGCCAGCGCCGACGTTGCCTACGGCCGCTTGACGCAGAACCAGCCGTTCCTCGCGCCGACGACCAACCCGCTGCTCGCGCCGACGCTGCCGGCGCTGCCGCGCGCGTCGCTCGACGGTCGTGTCGACACCTTCGTCGGCACGCTGCGCGTCAGCGCCGCGCCGCTCGACGACCTGCGGCTCGTCGGCAGCTACACGCGCAACGTCCGCGACAACCGCACCGACGTCGCCGCGTACACATGGGTCTCGGCCGACCTGTTCGTCCGCGATCCGCGCGAGAACACGCCATTCGACCTGACGCAGGACCGCTTCAAGTTCAGCGCCGACTGGCGCGGCATCGAGAACGTCAAGCTGTCGGGCGGCATCGAGCACGACTACCGTTCGCGGCCGTACCACGAGGCGGTGACGACGCGCGAGACGACGGTGTTCGCACGCGCCGGCTGGCAGGCGCGCGAAGACCTGTCGCTGACCGCGCGGCTGGCCCACGCCGACCGCAGCCATTCGACCTACGGCACCGCGATCTGGTGGGACCACGTCGAGAACCCGTTGCTGCGCAAGCCGCAGCTGGCGGCGCGCACGCGCGTCTCGGCCGGCGTCCGCGCCGACTACACGGTCAGCGAAACGGTCTCGGTCGGCGCGTCGCTCGACGTCCTCGACGACGACTACCGCGACGCGGCGATCGGCTTGAACCGCGCCGCGACGCAGAGCCTCGGCGTCGACGTGTCGGCCGCGGTGTCGGAGCAGACGCGCGTCACCGCGTACGCGTCGCACGAGCGTGCCAAGTCGCGGATCTACGGCAGCGAGTCGTTCTCGACCGCCGACTGGGTCGGCCGCATCGTCGACCGCTACAGCGTCGTCGGCGTCGGCGTCCGCCACACCGCGTCGGAAGCACTCGAGCTCGGCGCCGACCTGACGCTGTCGCGCGCGACGAACGACGTCGCCGTCGACACTGCGGTCCCCACCCCGCCCTACCCGACCAACCGCGCCGACGTCGATCGCCTCAAGCTGTTCGCGAGCTACAAGCTCAACGACAACCTGTGGCTCGACGGCAGCTACTGGCACGAGCGCTACCGGTCGCAGGACTGGCGCTACGACGGCGTGCTGCCGGCGACCGTGCCGGGACTGCTGGTCTTCGGCGTGCAGTCGCCCGACTACTCGGTCGACGTCTTCGGCGTGTCGCTGCGCTACCGGTTCTGAGCGCGCGGCGTCGGCGCCGGCGGCAGTCCCGGCCGCGGCGCGCCGAGCAGCGGCGCGGCCTGCGCGCCGCCGGCACCGGCCGGCGGTGCGGCGCCGAGCAACGTCGCTTCGATGTAGCGCTGCGCGACGTCGCCGTCCCAGACCTTGGCGCCGACGACCTTCGCGCGCACACGGCCGTCGCCGTCGACGAGCACGGTCAGCGGCAGGTGGCGCGCGCCGAGCATGTGTTCGAGCTCCAGCCGGCGGTCGATGAAGTGGCTGATCAGCGCGTTCGAGCGTTGCAGGAACGCCTGCGCCCGGTCGATGTAGTCGTCGGTGGAGATACCGATCACCGTGAGCTGCGACCCGAGCGGCCCGCGCGCCAGCCGCTCGAGCGACGGCATCTCGTCGCGGCACGGCGCGCACCAGCTCGCCCAGACGTTGATCACCAGCGGCCGGCCGCGAAACGACGACAGCTTGCGCGGCGGGCCGTTGAGCCCGAGCATCGTCGCGTCGCGCAGCAGTTGG
>CBDUBX010000160.1:0-5885 GCA_965365495.1 uncultured Burkholderiales bacterium | reverse complement strand
ACGCGATGTGGCGCTGGCTGAAGCCCGGCGGCGCGGTGCTGTGGTACGACTTCACCGTCGACAACCCGCGCAATGCCGACGTCCGCGGCGTGCCGCCGTCGCGCGTGCGCCGGCTGTTTCCGCACGCGCGGATCGACGGCGTGCGCGTGACGCTCGCGCCGCCGCTGGCACGCGCCGCGTGCCGGGTGCACCCGGCGCTGTACCGGGTGCTGAACGGACTGCCGCCGCTGCGCACGCATTGGCTGGCCTGGATCGGCAAGCCGGCGGCGCCGCGGGCGCCGGGATAATCGCGCCGCATGCCCGAGCCGCTGCCCTTCCTGCCGTTCGCGCTGCCCGACATCGGCGACGACGAGATCGCCGAAGTCGTCGACACGCTGCGTTCGGGATGGGTGACGACCGGGCCGAAAGCGCGGCGCTTCGAAGCCGACTTCGCGGCGTTCCTCGGTGAAGAAGGCCTGCACTGCGTCGCCGTGAATTCCGCGACCGCCGGGCTGCACCTGGCGCTCGAGGCGATCGGCGTCGAACCCGGCGACGACGTCGTGACGACGACGCACACTTTCACCGCCACGGCCGAGGTCGCTCGATACCTCGGCGCCGACGTGAAACTCGTCGACGTCGACCCGCGGACGCTGAACCTCGACCCGGCAGCGGTCGCCGCAGCGATCGGCCCGCGGACGAAGGCGGTTCTGCCGGTGCACTACGCCGGTCTCGCAGCCGACGTGCCGGCGCTGCTCGACATCGCCGCGGCGCGCGGGGTGGCCGTCGTCGAGGATGCGGCGCACGCGCTGCCGGCCACCTGCCGCGGCGCGCTCGTCGGCACGCTCGGCAGCTCAGCGACCGTGTTCAGCTTCTACGCGAACAAGACGATCACGACCGGCGAAGGCGGGATGCTCGTCACCCGCGACGGACGGATCGCTCAACGCGCGCGGACGATGCGCCTGCACGGCATCGACCGCGACGCTTTCGACCGCTTTGCCGCGAAGGTGCCGAGCTGGTACTACGAGGTCGTCGCGCCGGGCTACAAGTACAACCTGACCGACATCGCCGCGGCGCTCGGCCTTCAGCAGCTGAAGCGCGCGCACGCGCTGCGGCAGCGGCGCGCGGCCATCGCCGCGGCCTACGACGCGGCGTTCGCCGACTTGCCGGTCGTTCTCCCGGCGCACGCGCCACCCGGCGACGTGCACGCGTGGCACCTCTACGTGCTGCGCCTGGCCGACGACGCCGGCATCGGCCGCGACGCGTTCGTCGACGCGTTGTACGAAGCCGGCATGGGCTGCAGCGTGCACTACATCCCGCTGCACCGCCAGCCGTACTGGCGCGACCGCTACCGGCTCGACGCGGCAATGTTCCCGGCGAGCGACGCCGCCTACCGGCGCATGGTCAGCCTGCCGATCTACCCGAAGATGACCGACGGCGACGTCGACCGCGTCGTCGCCGCGGTGCGGTCGGCGCTGCGGCGTTGACGCCGCGCCGCCCGGTGGAGCCGGCGCTACAGTGAAGGCCTCGACGCGCCCCGGAGTTCCGCGATGAGCGCTATCTTGGGGCCCCGCATGACGCTGCAGGCGTACCTCGACTGGGAGGAGTCGCAGAAAGAACGGCACGAGCTCGTCGACGGCGAGGTCTTCGAAGTCGACGCGATGACCGGTGGCCGGCGCGTGCACGGGCGCGTGCAGGTCAACCTGTCGACGGCGCTGCACAACCGGCTGTCCGGCGGACCGTGCCAGGTCTTCGCCGACAGCTCGAAGGTGCAGGCCGCCCCCGACGCGGTCGTCTACCCGGACGTCTTCGTCACCTGCGACCGCGCCGACCTGGCGACCGATATCGTTTTTCGCGCGCCGCTGCTCGTCGTCGAGGTGCTGTCGCCGGGCACCCAGGCCTACGACCGCAGCCGCAAGTTCGCGCTCTACCGCCGCATTCCCGCTTTGCGCGAGTACGTGCTGGTCGACCCCGACACGCTCCGCGTCGAAGCGTTCCGCCGCGGCGACGGCGGCGTCTGGACCTTCCACGACATGAGCGACGACGACGCGCTGTCCCTCACGAGCGTCGACTGCCGGATTCCGCTGGCGGAAGTGTTCGCCGGCATCGACCCGCCGGCCGCCGCGCAGGGCGAGGGCGGGTCGCCCAACGCCCCGCCCGTGCCGGCGGCCGGCCGCTGAAGGCGGTCGCGGACCGCTTGACCAAGCGCCTGTTCGACGTCGTCGGCGCCGCGGTCGCGCTGCTGGTGCTGGCGCCGCTGCTGCTGCTCGCCGCGCTCGCCGTCAAGCTCGATGCGCCCGGGCCGGTGTTCTTTCGCCAGACCCGCGTCGGCCGCCACGGCGTGCCGTTTCGGATCCACAAGTTCCGCACGATGCGCGACGGCGCGGCGGGGCCCGAGATCACCGTCGGCGACGACCCGCGGATCACCCGTGTCGGCGCGTGGCTGCGGCGCACGCGCATCGACGAGTTGCCGCAGTTCATCGACGTCCTCGCCGGCACGATGAGCCTGGTCGGTCCGCGGCCGGAGGTGCCGCGCTACGTCGCCCTGTACCCGCCGGCGCTGCGCGAGCGCGTGCTGGCGGTGCGTCCGGGGATCACCGACCCGGCGTCGCTGGCGTTCATCGACGAAGGGCAGCGGCTCGCCCAGTCGGCCGACCCCGAGCGCGAGTACGTCGAGCGCATCCTGCCGGCCAAGTTGGCAGCGGCCGCCGACTACGTCGGGCGGGCGACGCTCGCCACAGACGTCGCGGTGCTGTGGCGTACGCTGCGCCGGCTGCTCGGTGGCTGAAATCGACCTCGACATCGTACAATTTCAAAACACGATCTTCAAACTGTACAGACCTGACGCATGGTCCCTCGCCCGGCCGCCTCGGCCACGCTCGCCCGGCTGGCGCGGGGCTTTCCGGTGGTCGCTGTAACCGGTCCGCGGCAGTCGGGCAAGACGACGCTGGTGCGCGCGATGTTCCCGCAGACGCCGTACGTCAACCTGGAAGATCCGGACGTGCGCCGGGTCGCGACAGACGACCCGCGGCGCTTCTTCGCCCGTCACGAGAACGGCGCGGTCCTCGACGAGGTCCAGCGCGCGCCGGAGCTGCTGTCGTACCTTCTGGGCGTGGCCGACGCTTCGCCGCGGATGGGTCGCTTCGTGCTGACCGGGTCGCAGCAGTTCGGGCTGATGGACGGCATCGCGCAGTCGCTCGCCGGACGGGCCGGCCTGCTGACGTTGCTGCCGCTGTCGCAGTCCGAGCTGGCCGCGGTCGACTCCGAAGCAAGCCTCGAGCAACGGCTGTGGCGCGGCGGCTTTCCGGCGCTGCACGCGGCGCACCGCGACGTCGACCCCGCGCATTGGTTCGCGGCCTACGTAGCGACCTACATCGAGCGCGACGTGCGCCAGCTGCTGAACGTCTCCAACCTGATGACATTCCAGCGCTTCCTGTCGATGTGCGCGGCGCGCAGCGGTCAGCTGCTGAACCTGAGCAGCCTCGCGTCGGACTGCGGCATCAGCCAGCCGACGGCGAGGCAGTGGATCACCGTGCTCCAGGCCAGCCATGTCGTCACGCTGCTGCCGCCCTACCACCGCAACTTCGGCAAGCGACTCGTGAAGATGCCGAAGCTGCACTTCGTCGACAGCGGGCTGCTTTGTCACTTGCTGCGCATCGTGAGCCCCGAGGATCTGCAGGTGCATGCCTCGCGCGGCGCCGTCTTCGAGACCTGGGTCGTCGCCGAGACGCTGAAGCATCGCTTCCACCGCGGGCTCCCCGCCGACTGCTACTTCTGGCGCGACAACCACGGCCTCGAAGTCGACCTCGTCTTCGAGCACCAGGGGCGGCTGCACTCGATCGAGTGCAAGTCGGGGATGACGTATTCGCCCGACTGGCTGAACGGTGCGCGCCGCTGGCGGGCGGCCGCGGGCCCGGAAGCCGCACCTGCTGCTGTACGGCGGCGGCGACAGCTTCGAGCAAGCCGACCATCGGGTGCTGAGCTGGCGCGATCTCGGGGCGGCGCGGTGATGTTGCTGCCGACCGCCGCCGGGATCGGTGCGAGCGAGCGCCGGCGACCATCGCATGGCGGCCTGCGCTGCGAACGGTCTGACAACGTCGGCGGCTTCCGGCGCTGCTCGACCCGGTACATTGGCGTGGTTCGCCACTCGGACGTCGGCATGCTCGAAAGCCAGCACGCGCGCCTCAATCGAGCGATGAAGATCATCGCGGAGGATGACGGCGATGCACGGACCAAGGCTGCCGCTTGAGCCGCCCGTCGCCGTCGATGCACGCGCGCACGATCTGGCACCGCATCGACCGCGGCCTGAACCGGCTGCGCCGCTGGCGCACGCCGCTGTCGCTGGCGGTCGACGCCGCGGTCGTCGCCGCGGCATGGAACGTCACGTACCTGTTTCGCCTCGGCTTCGAGCGCTGGATCTCGGCGCGGCCGGGCTACGACGGCTGGGTGCTCGCCGGCATCGTCGTCGGCTACGTTGCCGCGTTCGCGGCGTTCAAAGTGCCACAGGGGATGTGGCGCTTCTCCGGCTTCGGCGAGATCAAACGGCTGACGCTCGCCTGTGCGCTGGCCGGCGCCGCCAGCGCGGGCGTGGTGATGGGGGCAGGGCTGAGCGCGGTGCCGCGCGCGGTGCTGGCGCTGCACCCCGTCGTCGTGCTGATGGGCGTGATCGTCGTGCGTATCGTCTATCGGATGGTCTACGAACACGCGCGGTCGCAGGTTGCCGGCGACAACGGCGGACCGCGGCGGCGCGCGATTGTGCTGGGCGCGGGCGACGCCGCGCGGATGCTGCTTGCCGGCATCCACGAGCAGGGGTGGACGGTGACCGCGCTGCTCGACGATGACCCGGCCAAGCACGGCGGCAGCATCGGCGGCGTGCCGGTGGTCGGCGCGATCGACGGGGTGACCGACGTCGGCGTGCGCGGCGACGCGACCCACGTCGTCGTCGCGCTGCCGTCGGCCAGTGGGGCGCGGCGGCGGCGCGCGCTGCGGCTGGCGTCGGAAACCGGGCTGCCGGTGCTGACGGTGCCGAACATCGACGAGTTGCGCAGCGGCAAGAGCACGATCGAGCGGCTGCGCGACATCGAGCCGGAGGATCTCCTCGGCCGTGAGCCGGTGGTGCTCGACGAGGCCGGCATCGCGCAGACGCTCGCCGGCAAGTGCGTGCTGATCACCGGCGCCGGTGGGTCGATCGGCAGCGAGCTGTGTCGGCAGGTGGCGCGCTACGCGCCGGGCCGCATCGTGCTGTTCGAGCTGAGCGAGTTCAACCTGTACACGATCGAACAGGAGCTGACCGAGTCGCACCCCGGCATCGAGCTGGTGCGGTTGATCGGCGACGTCAAGGACCTCGACTATCTGCGCGCAACGTGCGCCCGCTGGCAGCCGCAGGTCGTGTTCCATGCTGCGGCGTACAAGCACGTGCCGCTGATGGAGGAGCACAACGCGTGGGCGGCGCTGCGCAACAACACCCTCGGCACCTACCACGCGGCGCTGGCGGCGGCCGAGGCGGGAGCCGAGCGCTTCGTGCTGATCAGCACCGACAAGGCGGTCAACCCGACGAGCGTGATGGGCGCGACCAAACGCGCGGCGGAAATGGTGATCTCGTCGCTGGCCGCCGAGCCCCAGCACGCAGCGACACGATTCATCGCGGTGCGATTCGGCAACGTGCTCGGCTCGAGCGGCAGCGTGATTCCGAAGTTCAAGAAACAGATCGCGCGGGGCGGCCCCGTCACCGTCACCCACCCGGACATCATCCGCTACTTCATGACGATTCCGGAGGCTGCGCGGTTGGTGCTGCAGGCCGCGGCGATCGGCGAGACCGGGCAGGTGCTGGTGCTCGACATGGGCGAGCCGGTGCGGATCGTCGATCTGGCGCGGGATCTGATTCGGATGGCGGGGCATTCGCCCGACGA
>CBDUBX010000159.1:0-5909 GCA_965365495.1 uncultured Burkholderiales bacterium | reverse complement strand
CGCGCTTCTTCGGCCACAAGCAGGGCGTCGACGCGCTGGTGCGCGCGGTCAACGCGTTCGCCGACCGCGGCGTCGAGTACCTGACGGTGTTCGCGTTCTCGTCGGAGAACTGGAAGCGGCCGAGCGAGGAGGTCACGGGGCTGATGAGCCTCGTCCTCGTCGCGGTGACGAAGTATCTGACCAAGCTCGCCGACGACGGCGTGCGCATCCGCATCGTCGGCGACCGCGACGCGGTGTCCGACAAGCTGCGTCAGGCGTGGGAGCACGCCGAGAACCTGACGCGCGACAACCGCCGCATCACGCTCGCGGTGGCGTTCAACTACGGCGGGCGCTGGGACGTCGTGCAGGCCTGCCGCCGCGCGATTGCGCAAGGCGTGGCCGCCGACGCGATCGACGAGGACTGGCTGTCGCGCCACATGGCGCTGTCGTTCGCGCCCGACCCCGACCTGTTCATTCGCACCGGCGGCGAGATGCGGATCAGCAACTTCGTGCTGTGGCAGGCGGCGTATTCGGAGCTGTTCTTCACCGAGTGCCTGTGGCCCGACTTCGGCAGCGCCGAGATCGATGCCGCGTTCGAGGCCTACGCGCAGCGCGAGCGCCGCTTCGGCGGCATCCTGCCGAACACGGTTCGGCCGCCGGCCGGCTGACGCGATGCTGCGCCAGCGCATCGCCACTGCCGTCGTCCTCGTCGGTCTGGTACTCGCGACGCTGGTCGTCGACGCGGTCTGGCCGTTCGCGCTGCTGACACTGCTGCTGATCGCCGCGGCCGGCTGGGAGTGGGCGCGGCTGAACGCCGCGGGCGGCGCGGCGGCGATCGGCTTCGGCGCAGCGCTCGCCGCAGCCGGAGCGGCGGCGCTCGTCGCCGGTTGGGCTGGGGCCGCACCGCCGGCGGTGTGGTGGCTCGCGCTCGCGCTGTGGCTCGTCTGCGGTGCGGTGGCGCTGCGTGCCGGGCCAACGCGCTGGCCGGCGCTGCCGCGCATCGCGCGCTGGGTGCTCGGCGGCGTCGCGCTGTGGGCGGCGTGGCTCGCGGTGACGCACGCACGCGCTGTCGGCATCAACTTCATGCTGTCGGTGCTGTGCCTCGTGTGGATGGCCGACATCGCGGCCTATTTCGGCGGCCGCGCGTTCGGGCGGCGCAAGCTGGCACCGTCGATCAGCCCGGCCAAGAGCTGGGAAGGCGTGTGGTCGGCGATGGTCGGCGTGGTCGTGCTGGCCGCGGTGTGGATCTGGCTCGACACCCGCGCCGACTTCGGCGGTGCGAGCCTTTACACGCGGTTGTGGCAATCGTTCGGCGGCCTCGGGCTCGTCGCCTCGCTGCTCGCGCTGTGCGCGTTGAGCGTCGTCGGCGATCTCGTCGAATCGCTCGTCAAGCGCGCGGCCGGTGCCAAGGACAGCAGCCGTCTGCTGCCCGGTCACGGCGGCGTGCTCGACCGCGTCGACGCGTTGCTGCCGGTGCTGCCGGCGGCGCTGGCGCTGACGACGATCGCATGACGCCATCGCCGCGCCGGCGCCTGGCGATCCTCGGATCGACCGGCTCGATCGGCTGCAGCACGCTCGAGGTCGTCGCGCGCCACCCCGATCGTTTCGAGGTCGTCGCGTTGACGGCGCGCGACCGCGTCGACGCGCTGTTCGACCAGTGCCGGCGCTTTCGACCGCAGCGCGTCGTGCTGCCCGACGCGGCGCGCGCCGCGGCGCTGCGCGAACGCCTGGCCGCGCACGACATCGCCACCGACGTGCTCGACGGCGAACACGCGCTGTGCGAGGTCGCGGCTGCGGGCGATATCGACACCGTGATGGCGGCGATCGTCGGCGCCGCGGGGCTCGCGCCGTGCCTCGCCGCGGCGCGCGCCGGCAAACGGCTGCTGCTCGCGAACAAGGAGGCGCTGGTCGTCGGCGGCGCGGTGTTCATGCGCGCCATCGCCGACGGCGGCGCGACGCTGCTGCCGATCGACAGCGAGCATTCGGCGATCTTCCAGTGCCTGCCCGAAGACCGCGCCGCGTGGGACGCGCGCATCGACCACATCGTCCTCACCGCGAGCGGCGGTCCGTTCCGCGACCGCGACCCGGCGACGCTGCGCGCCGTGACGCCCGACGAGGCGGTGGCCCACCCGAACTGGACGATGGGGCGCAAGATCTCGGTCGACTCGGCGACGATGATGAACAAGGCGCTCGAGGTGATCGAGGCGCACTGGCTGTTCGACCTCGCGCCCGACCGCATCCGCGTCGTCGTCCACCCGCAGAGCATCGTTCACTCGATGGTCGTCTGCCGCGACGGCTCGGTGCTGGCGCAACTCGGCACGCCGGACATGAAGGTGCCGATCGCCTACGGCCTGGCGTACCCCGAGCGGATCGAGTCCGGCGCGCCGCGGCTCGACTTCGACGCGCTCGGCGCGCTGACCTTCGCGAGCCCCGACCGCGAGCGCTTTCCGGGGCTGTTCCTCGCGTGGGACGCGCTCGCCGCCGCGCCGGGGACGACCGCGGTGCTGAACGCCGCCAACGAGGTCGCGGTCGACGCCTTCCTCGCCGGAACCATCGCCTTCCCGGCGATTCACAGCGTCGTCGCGCGCACGATCGACCGGCTGCCGCCGGCGCTCGGTGCCGACCCGACGCTCGACGACCTGCTCGAGCTCGACCGCTGCGCGCGCGCCGCCGCGCGGCAGACGATGAAGGAGCTCGCCGGATGATCGTCACCGTCCTCGCTTTCCTGGTGACGATCGCCGTCCTCGTCGTGATCCACGAGTACGGCCACTATCGCGTCGCGCTCGCCTGCAACGTCAAGGTGCTGCGCTTCTCGGTCGGCTTCGGCCGCGTGTTGTGGCGGCGGCAGAAGGGCCCCGACGCGACCGAGTTCGTCGTCTGCGCGCTGCCGCTCGGCGGCTACGTGCGGATGCTCGACGAGCGCGAGGCGCCGGTCGACTCGACCGAGTTGCACCGCGCGTTCAACCGCAAGCCGCTGGCGCAGCGCGCGGCGATCGTCTCAGCCGGCCCGGCGGCCAACCTGCTGCTCGCGGTGGTGCTGTACGCCGCGGCGCACTGGATCGGCGTGCAGGAGCCGCAGGCCGTGCTCGGCGCGCCGCCGGCGGGCACGCTGGCCGAGCGCGCCGGTCTGCAGTCGGGCGACCGCGTCGTGTCGCTGCAGCGCGGCGACGGCGACTGGGCCGACATCGGTTCGGCCGCCGACCTGCGCTGGGAAGTGATGCAGGCCGCGCTCGACCGAGAGGCGCTGCAGCTGCGCGTCGCCGGCGCCGGCCGCAGCGCGACGCGCACGCTGGTCCTCGACTTCGCCGATGCCGATTCCGCCGCCGGCGAAGTCGACGCCGGCTTCGTTCGCCGCATCGGCCTCGGCAACCTGTACAGCGAGCCGGTGCTCGGCGCGATCCAGCCCGACGGCCCGGCGGCCAAGGCCGGCCTCGCCGAACGCGACCGCGTGCTCGCGGTCGACGGCGTCGCGGTCGTCGACGCGGCGGGCCTGCGCGAGCGCATCCGCGCCGGCGTGCGCGACGGCCGTCCCGTCGAGCAGCAGTGGTCGATCGAACGCGACGGCCGCCCGCTGACGATCGCCGTCGTGCCGCGAGCGGTCGCCGGCGAAGACGGGACGACGGTCGGCCGCATCGACGCCTACGTCGGCGCGCCGCCGGCGATGGTCACGGTGGGCCACGGACCGGTCGAAGGCCTGGTGCAGGGAGTGGCCCGCACCTGGGACGTCGCGAAGCTGACGGTCGGCATGCTCGGCCGGATGCTCGTCGGCGACGCGTCGCTGAAGAACCTCAGCGGGCCGATCACGATCGCCGACTACGCCGGGCAGACGGCGCAGCTCGGCTTCGCCTACTACCTCGGCTTCCTCGCGCTGGTCAGCGTGAGCCTCGGCGTGCTGAACCTGCTGCCGCTGCCGATGCTCGATGGCGGCCATCTCATGTATTACATTTTCGAAGGCGTGACCGGGCGCCCGGTGTCCGATCGGTGGCTCGCCCGGCTGCAGCGCGGCGGCATCGCGGTGCTGCTGCTGATGATGTCGGTCGCGCTGTTCAACGACTTCGCCCGGCTGTTCGGCCTGCACTGAGCGCACTTCGAAGGCCCGCGCGGCTGCTTCCACGCATCTCCCATGTTCTTCGCCATTCCGTACGGGCCGCTGCGCCCCGCAGTGCTCGTCGTCGCGGTTGCGTCCGCGGTTGCCGCGGCGCCGGCGCGAGCCGTCGAACCCTTCGTGCTGAGCGACATCCGCGTCGAAGGCCTGCAGCGCACCGACCCGGGAACGGTGTTCGCGGCGCTGCCGTTTCGCATCGGCGACACCTACACCGACGACAAGGGGTCGACGGCGCTGCGCGCGCTGTTTGCGACCGGACTGTTCGCCGACGTGCGCATCGAGATCGACGGCCAGGTGGTCGTCGTCGTCGTCGACGAGCGACCGACCGTTGCGGCGGTCGACTTCGTCGGCCTGAAGGAGTTCGACGAGGAGCCGCTGACGAAGTCGCTGCGCGACAGCGGCATCGGCGAGGGGCTGCCGTTCGACAAGGCGCTGATCGACCGCGCCGAGCAGGAGATCAAGCGTCAGTATCTGAGCCGCAGCCTCTACGGCGCCGAGGTCGTGACGACGGTGACGCCGATCGAGCGCAACCGCGTCAACGTGACCTTCACGATGACCGAGGGCGAGGCCGCGCAGATCAAGGACATCCGCATCGTCGGCGCGAGCGCGTTCTCCGAGTCGACGCTGCTCGACCTGTTCGAGCTGACGAAGAGCGGCTGGTTCACGTGGTACAGCAAGAGCGACCGCTATTCGCGAGCCAAGCTCAACGCCGACCTCGAGACGCTGCGCGCGTACTACTACAACCGCGGCTACCTCGAGTTCGACGTCGAGTCGACGCAGGTCACGATCTCGCCCGACAAGCAGTCGATCTCGATTGCGATCTCGGTGCGCGAAGGCCAGCCGTACACCGTGACGTCGGTGCGGCTCGAGGGCGACTACCTCGGCAAGGAAGACGAGTTCCGCGCCCGCGTGCTGCTGCGTCCGGGCCAGGCCTACCGCGGCGACGCGGTGACCGAGACCGCGCGGCGCTTCCAGGACCTGTTCGGGCTGTACGGCTACGCGTTCGCGCGGATCGAGCCGCGGCCCGAGGTCGACCGCGCGAACGCGCAGGTGGCGATCGTCTTCGCCGCCGAGCCGCGGCGGCGCGTCTACGTGCGGCGGATCGACGTCGCCGGCAACACGCGCACCCGCGACGAGGTCGTGCGGCGCGAGTTCCGCCAGCTCGAATCGGCGTGGTACGACGGCGGGCTGATCAAGCTGTCGAAGGAGCGCGTCGACCGCCTCGGCTACTTCAAGGACGTCGAAGTCGAGACCGCCGAGGTACCCGGCGCGCCCGACCAGGTCGACCTCGTCGTCACGGTGACCGAGAAGCCGACCGGCAACCTGATGATCGGCGCCGGCTATTCGAACGCCGAGAAGCTGACTTTCTCGGCGTCGATCCGCCAGGACAACGCGTTCGGCTCGGGCAAGAGCCTCGGCTTCGAGATCAACACCAGCCGCTATGCACGCACGCTGGTGCTCAGCACCGTCGACCCGTACTGGACCGTCGACGGCATTTCGCTCGCGCTCGACGGCTACTACCGCACCAGCCGGCCGATCAACTTCCTCGGCGACAGCTACGACCTGAAAACGCCCGGCGCGTCGGTGCGCTTCGGTGTGCCGTTCTCCGAGTACGACACGGTGTTCGTCGGCCTCGGCTGGGAGCGCACCGTGCTCGGCACGACGAGCGGGCTGCCGCTGGCATGGCTGAACTACCGCGCGCTGTACGGCGAGAAGACCGACTCGTTCACGGCGACGCTCGGCTGGGCGCGCGACGGCCGCGACAGCGTGATCGCGCCGACGCGCGGGCGCTACCAGCGCGTGTTCGCCGAGTGGAGCTACGCCG
>CBDUBX010000158.1:0-5921 GCA_965365495.1 uncultured Burkholderiales bacterium | reverse complement strand
TCGAGGCCGAGCTCGGCTACGCCAACGAGCCCGAGCTGATCCACCGCGACAACCTGGTGCTGCTGTAGCGCGGCGCTGCGACGCGGCTACTTCGCCGCGCCGACGTCGGTCGAAGGCGGTGGCGCGGTGCGGTCGGCCAGTGCCGGTGCTCGCGCACCGCGCCAGCCGCCGCGCAGGTAGCGCGTCTGGTGGCCGGTTCGGGGAAGGTAGCGCGCGAGTTCGGTCAACGCCATTTCGTAGACGCCGCGCTTGAATTCGATGACGACGTCGAGCGGAACCCAGTAGTCGTTCCAGCGCCAGGCGTCGAACTCGGGATGGTCGGTGGCGCGCAGGTTGAGGTCGCTGTCGTGACCGATGAGCCGCAGCAGAAACCAGATCTGCTTCTGCCCGCGGTAGTGACCGCGCGCGTCCTTGCGGATGAAGTGCTCGGGAACCTCGTAGCGCAGCCAGTCGCGGGTGCGCGCGATGATCTGCACGTGCGCTGCGGTGAGGCCCACCTCCTCGTGCAGCTCGCGGTACATCGCCTGTTCGGGCGATTCACCGTATTTGATGCCGCCTTGCGGGAACTGCCACGAGTGCGTGCGCAGCCGCTTGCCCCAGAAAACCTGGTTGCGGGCGTTCAGCAGGATGATGCCGACGTTAGGCCTGAAGCCATCCCGGTCGAGCATAATCACCGACCTTCTTATTTCTTCACTGTTTTCATTATTGCACCGGCGCGGTGCGACGCGCGGATCTCGCTAACCCGCAGCGGTCGACGCCCGCGGCCGGTGCTTCGGGCCCACCGCACCAGCGCGCCCAGGTGACGATGGACCGCCGATGAAAGCCTCCGCCACCTTCATCTCGACGCTCAAGGAAGCCCCCGCCGACGCCGAGATCGCCAGCCATCGGCTGATGCTGCGCGCCGGGTTCATCAAGCGCGTCTCGGCGGGCATCTACACGTACATGCCGCTCGGCTTGCGCGTGATCCGCAAGATCGAGTCGATCATTCGCGACGAGATGAACCGCGCCGGCGCGGTCGAGCTGCTGATGCCGGTGGTGCAGCCCGCCGAGCTGTGGCAGGAGTCGGGACGGTTCCAGAAGTACGGCCCCGAACTGCTGCGCGTGAAGGACCGGCACCAGCGCGACTTCGTCGTCCAGCCGACGAGCGAAGAGGTCGTCACCGACATCGCGCGCCAGGAACTGCGCAGCTACAAGCAGCTGCCGCGGAACTTCTATCACGTCCAGACCAAGTTCCGCGACGAGCGCCGGCCGCGCTTCGGCGTGATGCGCGGCCGCGAGTTCACGATGAAGGACGCGTACTCGTTCGACCGTGACGTCGAGTCGGGCCGGCGCAGCTACGCCGCGATGCAGCGCGCCTACGGCGCGATCTTCGACCGCATGGGGCTGGCGTGGCGCGCGGTCGCCGCCGACACCGGCGCGATCGGCGGCGACGTGTCGCAGGAGTTCCAGGTGATCGCCGAGACCGGCGAGGACGCGATCGTCTACTGCCCGCAAAGCGACTACGCGGCGAACATCGAGCTCGCCGAGGCGCTGCCACTGGCCGAGCGTCGCGCCGAGCCGGTGCAGCCGCTCGTGAAGACGCCGACGCCGGGGCGCGCGACCTGCGAAGACGTCGCCGAGCTGCTCGGCCTGCCGCTTGGCCGCACGGTGAAGTCGCTGGTGCTCGCCACCGACACACGCGACGACCGCGGCGACGTCACCGGCGTCACCGTCTGGCTGCTGCTCGTGCGCGGCGACCACAGCCTCAACGAAGTCAAGGCCGGCAAGGTGCCGGGCCTCGTCGACGGCTTCCGCTTCGCCACCGCGGCCGAGATCGAAGCGCACTTCGGCTGCAAACCCGGCTACCTCGGCCCGATCGCGACGCAGCGGCCGGTGAAGGTCGTCGCCGACCGCACCGTCGCGCTGATGAGCGACTTCGTCTGCGGCGCCAACGACGCCGACTTCCACTACACCGGCGCGAATTGGGGCCGCGACCTGCCCGAACCCGACGTCGTCGCCGACTTGCGCAACGTCGTCGCCGGCGACCCGTCGCCCGACGGCCGCGGCACGCTCGCGATCCAGCGCGGCATCGAGGTTGGTCACGTGTTCCTGCTCGGCACGCGCTACAGCGCGCCGATGAAGGCCCACTACCTCGACGAGGCCGGCCAGCCGCAGCCGCTGGTGATGGGCTGCTACGGCATCGGCGTGACCCGGCTGCTCGGCGCGGCGATCGAACAGAACCACGACGACCGCGGCATGATCTGGCCGCCGGCGCTGGCGCCGTTCTCGGTCGTCGTCTGCCCGATCGGCTACGACCGCAGCGACGCGGTCCGCGCCGAAGCCGACCGGTTGCACGACGCGCTCGTCGAAGCCGGCGTCGACGTCGTCGTCGACGACCGCGGCGAGCGCACCGGCGCGATGTTCGCCGACTGGGAGCTGATCGGCGTGCCGCTGCGCGTCGTCGTTTCCGACCGCGGTCTGAAGGCCGGCACCCTCGAGATGCAGGGCCGGCGCGACGCCGCCGCAACGACGCTGCCGCTGGCCGACGCGGTGGCTGCGGTGATGGCGCGCCTTTCGAGTTGACGGCGCGCATTTCGCGCCGCGCGTGGCTGGCGGCGCCGCTGGCGCTGGGCGGCGTGGTCGCGCCGGCCAGCCAGCGCGAAGAGCCGCTCGCCGATGCGGTGCGCAGCGCGCTCGCCGCGGCGGTGGCCGACGCCGCACCGCCGCGCCCGCGCTTCGACCGGGTCGACGACCGCCTGGCCTACCTGCGCTGGCTCGGCCGCGCGAGCGACAAGCTCAAGCCGCGGCTCGCCGACCACCACACGCGGGTCGAGTTCCTCGAGACCGCGTGGTACGAGAGCCGCCGCGCCGGGCTCGAATCTTCGCTGGTGCTCGGCGTGATCCAGGTCGAGAGCGGGTTTCGCAAGTACGCGATCAGCCGCGCCGGCGCGCGCGGCTACATGCAGGTGATGCCGTTCTGGTCGCGGCTGATCGGTGACGGCGACGATCGGCGGCTGTTCCACACGCAGACCAACCTGCGCTTCGGCTGCGTGATCCTGCGTCACTACCTCGACCGCGAGGCCGGCGATCTGTACTTCGCGCTCGGCCGTTACAACGGCAGCCGCGGTCGCGGCGAGTACCCGGCGCTGGTGTTCGGCGCGCGGCGCGGCTGGGAGTTCGGCGTCAGCTGACCACGTCGCGCGGCGCGAGGCCGCGCCACGCGGTCGGCTGGGCGCCGGCGAAGCCGAGCAGCGCCAGTGCGCGCTCGACGCCTTCGTCGACTACGTCTTCGATCGACGTCGGCCGCAGGTAAAACGCCGGCAGCGGCGGGAAGACGATGCCGCCCATCTCGGTCACCGCGACCATGTTGCGCAGGTGCGCGAGGTTCAGCGGCGTCTCGCGCACCATCAGCAACAGCGGTCGCCGCTCCTTCAGCGTGACGTCGGCGGCGCGCGTCAGCAGGTTGTCCGAGAGCCCGAGGGCGACCGCGGCCAGCGTGCGCATCGAGCACGGCGCGACGACCATCGCGGCGGTCGCGAAGCTGCCGCTGGCGAGGCACGCGCCGACGTCGCCGGGCGCGTAGGCGTGGTCGGCCAGCGCGTGCAGCGCGTCGCGCGTGTGCCCGGTCTCGTGGTGCGCGTTGAGCACGCCGGCCGGCGTGACGACGAGGTGCGTCTCGATGTCGAGTGCGCGTGCGCGCGCGAGCAGCCGCACGCCGTAGGCCGCGCCGGTCGCGCCGGTGAGTCCGACGACCAGCCGGCGCCGCGTCACCGCCGCGTCACCCCTTGCCGAGGAGCTGCTGCAGTTCGCCGCTCTGGTACATCTCCATCATGATGTCGGAGCCGCCGACGAACTCGCCGTCGACGTAGAGCTGCGGGATCGTCGGCCACTGCGCGTAGTCCTTGATCCCCTGGCGGATCTCGTCGTCGTCGAGCACGTTGACGGTCGTCATGTCGCCGACGCCGCTGGCCTTCAAGACCTGGATGGCGCGGCCCGAGAAGCCGCACATCGGAAAGTCGGCCGTGCCCTTCATGAAGAGCACCACGCGGTGGCCCTTGACGAGCGCGTCGATGCGCTGCTGCACGTCGCTCATGCGGAAGTCTTCCTGGTCGTCGCTGGTGGGGCGCCGAGTATGCGGCAAAGTCGTCGCCGCGACGGCGCCGCGGGCTCGCGGGGAGCCGATGCCCGAGGCCGTCAGAAGCGCACGTGCACGCCGAGCTGCACCAGCGGCGCGACGCGCAGCTCGCGCAGCGCGCGCTCGACGCCCTGGGTGCCGAACAACGCCCGCGTGCGATCGCGGTCGGCGACCAGCCCCAGGTCGGCCGACAGCACCACCGTGTCGTGCCACGGTCCGCCGCTGAAGCCGATGCCGACGTAAGGCGACGCCACTGCGGCGTCGTCGCGCGCGTCCCAGGCGCCGACGGTGTTGCGCAGCGAAACACCGACTTCCGCGCCGTTGGCGGACGACAGCCGCGGGGCGCCGCCGTGCCGTCCGACGACGAGGCCGCCGCTCGCGCGGAACGCGCCGAACGACGACCGCGCAAAGGTGTAGTCGCCGATCACCGCCGCGCCTTGGACGGCGTGGGCATCGGTCGACGCGTCGTGCAGCCAAGGCGCGGCCAGGCTCAGCGGCGACACCGCCGCCGTCTGCAGCGAGATCCGCGCTTGCCACTGCGGCCAGAGCTCGGCCGCCGGCGGCGCCGAGATCCCGTCGGCCGCACCAGCGGCCGTTGCCACTGCCCAGAGCATTGCCCACCCGAACCGCCGCCCGACCATCTTGCCTCCGCACTGCTCGACCCGGCTGCCGATGATGCGCCGGATTCGCCGCGCGTGGGGTGCGAAAAGTCGGCCGGCGCCGCAGTGGCGGCGCACCCGTGGCGCACCGGCGACGCGTCAGCCGCGCCGAGCGCGCGCGCCGCTGCAACGCGGCAGCCCGGCGAGGTCGCAGCGCGTGGCCGTGTCGGCAAGCCCGGCGGCGCGCAGCGCGTCGCGCACTGCATCGGCCTGGTCGTGGCCGTGCTCGACAAGCAGCCACGCGCCGCGCTCGAGGTGCGCCGGTGCGCCGCCGATCACGCGCCGCAGCGCAGCCATCCCGTCGCCGCCGGGGGTCAGTGCGGACGGCGGTTCGTGCGTCAGCGCCGCGAGGTGCGGGTCGCCGGCGGCGACGTAAGGCGGATTGGCGACCGCCAGCCCGAAAGTGCGCCCGCCGACCGCCTGCCACCAGTCGCCGCCGGCAAGCTCGACGGCGAGACCCAAGCGTTGCGCGTTGCCGGCAGCCACGCCGAGCGCAGCCTCGCTGGCGTCGGTGGCCAGCACTTGCGCATCGGCGACGCGCGCGCGAATCGCGAGCGCGACCGCGCCGCTGCCGGTGCCGAGGTCGACGACGCGGCGCGACGGCGCGTCGGCCAGGCATTCGACGGCCCAGTCGACGAGGACTTCGGTCTCCGGCCGCGGAATCAGCACCGCCGGCGTGACCGCGAGCGTCAGCCCGGCGAACACCGCAACGCCGACGACGTAGGCCAGCGGCTCGCCGGCGGCGCGGCGCGCGAGCAGCGCCGGCAGCGCCGCGGCGGCCGCCGGCGGCAGCACCGCGTCGTCGTGCGCGACGAGCCAGCTGCGCGGCCGCTGCAGCAGGTGTTCGAGCAGCCGTTGCGCGTCGAGGCGGTCGACGCCCCGGTCGCGCGCCTGCGCCAGCGCTTCGGCCACCGTCGGCGCGGCCGCGGTCACGCGGCGCCGGACTCGAGCTGCGCGAGCTGCTCGGCGGCTCGTGCCGCCTGCAACGCGGCGATCACTTCGGACAGGTCGCCGTCAAGGATCTGCGCGAGCTTGTACAGCGTCAGACCGATGCGGTGGTCGGTGAGCCGCCCCTGCGGAAAGTTGTAGGTGCGGATGCGGTCGCTGCGGTCGCCGCTGCCGACGAGCCCTTTGCGCGTCGCCGCCTC
>CBDUBX010000157.1:0-5925 GCA_965365495.1 uncultured Burkholderiales bacterium | reverse complement strand
GCCGCAGCCGTCACCCGCATCGCCGTCCACGGCGCCGGTCGGGCCCGTCGCGCCGCCCGCGGCGTCGCTCGGCACTGGCGCACCGCCTGCACGAAACATCGACGTCCCGGCGGCCGCGTCGCCCAGCACCCCGTCGCCGACGACCGACCCAGCGTCCGCCGCCGCGACGGCGCCGATCGCCCCGCCGCCGCCGCCGCGCGAGTTCCGCGGCGCATGGGTCGCGACCGTTGCCAACATCGACTGGCCGAGCCGCCCCGGTCTGTCGGCGCAGGCGCAGCGCGACGAGGCGCTGGCGCTGCTCGACCGCGCACGCGCGATCGGGCTGAACGCGATCGTGCTGCAGGTGCGCGCCGCCGGCGACGCGATCTACCCGTCGGCGCTCGAACCGTGGAGCGAGTCGCTGAGCGGCGCGCAGGGCCGGCCGCCGTGGCGCGCCGGCGAGGCGGCGTGGGACCCGCTGGCGTTCTGGATCGACGAAGCGCACCGCCGCGGGCTCGAATTGCACGCGTGGTTCAACCCGTTTCGCGCGCGGCATTCGACAGCGCGTTCGCCGCTCGCGCCGCCGCACCTGGGGCTGCGCCGGCCGGACGCCGTGCGCGCCTACGGCGACCTGATGTGGTTCGACCCCGGCGACGGCGCGGCCGCGCGGCAGCTACTCGACGTCGTCGAGGACGTCGTCCGCCGCTACGACGTCGACGCGATCCACCTCGACGACTACTTCTACCCGTACCCGGTGCAGCACGCCGGCGCCGACGTGCCGTTTCCCGACGACGCTGCGTACGCGCGCTACCGCCTCGCCGACGGCCTGCTGGCGCGCGACGACTGGCGGCGCGCCAACGTCGACGCGCTGGTGCTCGCGCTCTACCGCAGCGTGCGCGCACTTCGAGCCGACGTGCGCATCGGCATTAGCCCGTTCGGCATCGGCCGTCCCGACCGCCGCCCCGCCGGGGTCGTCGGCTTCAGCCAGTACGACAAGCTCTACGCCGACGCCGAGCGCTGGCTCGCCAACGGCTGGCTCGACTACTTCGCGCCGCAGCTGTACTGGCCGATCGACCGCGACGGCCAGCCGTTCGCGGTTCTGCTCGACTACTGGATCGGCGAGAACCGCCTCGCCCGCCACGTCTGGCCGGGGCTGTTCACGAGCCGCGTCGGACGCGCCGACACCGGCGCGGGCGCGGGCGGCGTGGCCGCACGCGGCTGGCCGGCGGGCGAGATCGTCGACCAGGTCGAGCAGCTGCGCCGCCGCGCCGGCGCCGGCGGCCACGTTCACTTCAGCCTCGTCGCGCTGGCGCAGGACCGCGACCGCGTTGCGACGCTGTTGCGCAGCGGGCCGTACGCGACGCCGGCGCTCGTGCCGGCGACGACGTGGCTCGGCGACGCCGCGGCGCCGCCACCGCCGCGGCTCGACGCCACTGCCGGCGCGGTGACGATCGTGCCGGCGGCCGGCGAACCGGCTGCGCGCTGGGCGGTGTGGCACCGCCGCGGCGGCACGTGGCGCTTCGCTGCGGTGCTCGGCGGCGACGCGCGCCGCGTCGACGACATCGCCGACGCCGACGCCGTGGCCGTGGCGGCGGTCGACCGCGTCGGCAACGCCGGCATCGCGCGCGTCTTGCCGCTGCGCTGAACGGCGCCCGCGTGGCGCCGGCGTCTGCCGGCGCCGGCAGCGTGCAAACTCGGCGCCGCGACACCCGGCGCTACGGCGATGCGCGAAGACCGCATGGGACAATCCGCGGTCGCGCAATCGCGGGCGGCGCCCGCCGTCGTTGCATGAAAGTCCTCGTCACCGGCGCCGCCGGCTTCATCGGCATGACGACCGCGCTGCGCCTGCTGGCGCGCGGCGACGAGGTGGTCGGCCTCGACAACCTCAACGACTACTACGACGTCGGCCTGAAGCGCGACCGCCTGGCGAGGCTGACGCCGCACGCGGGGTTTCGCTTCGTCCACGCCGATGTGGCGGATGCGGCCACGATGTCGCGCCTTTTTGTGACCGAAGGTTTCGACCGCGTGGTTCACCTGGCGGCCCAGGCCGGGGTGCGCTATTCGCTGCGCAACCCGCACGCCTATGTCGACAGCAACGTCGTCGGCTTCATGAACGTGCTCGAAGGCTGCCGCCATGGCGGCGTCGAGCACCTCGTCTACGCGTCGAGCTCGAGCGTCTACGGCGGCCACACGAAGATGCCGTTCTCCGAGCACGACAGCGTCGACCACCCGGTGAGCATGTACGCCGCGACGAAGAAGGCCAACGAGCTGATGGCGCACACTTACAGCCATCTGTTCGGGTTGCCGACGACGGGCTTGCGCTTCTTCACGGTCTACGGGCCGTGGGGCCGGCCGGACATGGCGCTGTTCCTCTTCACCCGCGCGATCCTCGAGGGGCGGCCGATCGACGTCTTCAACCATGGCCGGATGCAGCGCGATTTCACCTATGTCGACGACATCGTCGAAGGCGTGGTGCGCGTGCTCGACCGAGTCGCCGAGCCGAACCCGCAGTGGCGCGCCGACGCGCCCGACCCGGCGACCGGCAGCGCGCCGTACCGCGTCTTCAACATCGGCAACCACGACCCGGTGGCGCTGCTCGACTTCATCGGCTGCATCGAGGCCGCGCTCGGCCGCAAGGCGGTGAAGAACCTGCTGCCGTTGCAGGACGGCGACGTCCCCGCGACCTATGCCGATGTCGCCGCGCTGCGCGACTGGGTCGGATTCGCACCGGCGACCGACATCCGTACCGGTGTCGAACGGTTCGTGGCCTGGTATCGCGATTACTATCGCCTCTGACAACAGACCGAGGGTTTTTCCCACGCCACGTGATTGCGGGGGGCCTTAAGGCAAGCGACACCGGTTGTTGCAGGGATCATCGCGGCTGACGGCAAACTGGCGAATGCCGCTGGCCGTCGACCTTCCCTACCGAGCCCTTCCCGTCCCATGCGAGGCCGTCCTGCTCTGAACATCGATCCTCCAGCGCCGCCGATGCCTCCGCTGGCCGACGCCGCCCCGCTCGACTTCGAACCCTCGGATTTCCCGCCGTTTCGCGCCGCCGAAACGGTGATGGTCGAGCCCGCGCACAGCCCGGAGCGGCGCAGCGACGCCAACAACCTGCTGTCGACGCGCTACCGCTACCGCGGTTATGCCGAGGTCAGCCTGCCGGCGTTCGACAGCTGCAACCACCTGCCGCTGGTCGCGACCTGCGCCGGCGTGTCGACCGGCACGCTGACCGTGAGCCTCGAAGGCCCGCTGGGGCTGAGCTGCGAAGCGACGTTTCCCGACGAGGTACAAGCGCTGCGCGACGCCGGCCACCGGTTGTGCGAGTTCACGCGGCTCGCGATCGACCCGGCGCGCGGGTCGCGGCACGTGCTGGCGTCGCTGTTCCACGTCGCCTATCTCGTCGCGACGCGGCTCGGGTCGGCCGACATGGTGCTGCTCGAAGTCAACCCGCGCCACGTCGGCTACTACCGCCGCATCCTCGGCGCGCGCGTCGTCGGCGCGCAGCGCTTCCACCAGCGCGTTCAGGCGCCGGCGGTGCTGTTGTCGATCAAGTTCGAAGACGTGCGCGACCGCATCGACCAGGTCACGAGCAGCCTGACCGCGCCGCTGCCGAGCCGATCGCTGTACACGCTGGCGTTCTCGTCGAACGAAGAGGACGCGATCGTCGCGCGCATCGCCGAGCACGTGCACACGACCGGGCGGCGCTACGAGCCGTTCGCGTTCCGACTTCCGCTGGTGCGCGAGGCGCCCGCGGCGAACGCGCCGCAGCCGGTCTAGGCAGCCACCGCGACCGCGCCGACGGTCGCCGGCGACGACGACGCCGAGCCTTCGTTCCGCGGCGCGGACCCGTCGACCGCAGTCGTTACCGCCGCCGTCATCAGCGTCGCCGGCGTCCCCGGCGTTGCCGGGGACGCCCCTTCGAGCCACGCCGCGCAGCGCAGCCAGGCGCTGTCGGCGGCGTCGATGCGAAATCCGTAGTGCGGCGCGTCGGTCGTCGACGCGATGCGCACCACCTCGGCCCGGACCTCGGTGGCCACGCCGGCGCCGAGTTCGGCGCGGACGACGAAGCGCAGCCCCGGCCGCAGCGGCGCCGCGCAGCGCGCAAGAAAGCCCGACCGCGACAACTCGACGATCGTCGCCGGGGTTGCGCCGTCGGCGTCGTGCAGCGCCGCCGGGCAGTTGAACGTGAACCGCGGGTGGCGGCGCAGCGCGACGCCGTCGCGGCGCGCCGCGGCCGGCGGCAGCGCGGATTGCCAGTCGGCTCCGGGGTACACCGACCGCAGCAGTTCGCGCCGGCGCTCGTCGAGCCCGGCGAGCACCGCGACGCGGCGGTTGAAGAAGTGGTCGAGCAGCGCCGGCGTCAGCACCGGGTCGTTGCTCGTGTGCCACGGCCGGTCGGGAAAGCGGATCGCCGCCAGCCGCGTCTGCACGAAGTAGCGGTACAGGTCGCGCCGCCCCGGCTTGCCGGCGTAGGCGCGTTCGAAGATTGCCGGCGCTTCGTGCAGGTCGAGCGTCGCGCCGACCGCCGGCGCGCCGTTGGCGAAGTCGTATTGGTCGACGGTGTGCGCGGTCAGCCGGCGGAAGAACAGCAGCGACTCGTACATCTCGATGTGCGCCGGGTTCACCGCAATCAGCAGGTGGCGCGTGTCGAAGTACCGCGTGCAGTACTCGTACATGAACTTCATCAGCGGAAACAGGATCGTCCCGCCGGTCTTGCGGCAACTTGGGTGCACCGCCAGCGCCGAGATCTCGGCGATGTGCCCGGGCTTGGCGCGCACCGCGGAGATGTCGAAAGCAGTCTGCATCGGGAAGCCGAACACGCCGTCGCGAACGATCGACAGCGTGCCGACGACCTGCTCGCCGATCTTCGCGCACAGCGTGGTCGTCGTCGGCAGCGCGTGGTACGGCGTGACGCGCAGCCCCGACGCGTGCGGCCGCATGAAGCCACTGGCGACGTAGGCGTCGTGCAGCAGCGCGAAGCAGGCTTCGAGCTCGGCCTCGGTGTCGGCAATCTTCAGCACGAGGTCGGGGCGCGGCGACGCGTCGCAGTCGACCGCACGGCGGTAGACGCCGAAGCGCAGCGCCGTCGGCAACGCCGCCAGGCCGCGGCCCAGCCACCGCCGGCCGAGCCGGCGCAGCTTTCTCTTCAGGGTCGTGCTCATCCGGTCGTGGGTGCTCGGCCGCGCCGCCGCGCGCACCGTGTGTGCATTTCGACCGCTTCGGCCGGTGCTTGACGCCGGCGCTGTTACGAATGGCGTCGTCAGCCGTCGGCGACGTCGACCGCGGCCGGCGGTGCGGCATCGGCGGCCGGCGCGCGGCGGCGGCGCGCGGTGGCCTTGTGCAACAGGTGCGGCACGAGCAGCGCCAGCGGCAGCCGCGCCAGGTGGTAGCGAACGAGCAGCACCTGCGCGGCCAGCGTCTGCGCGGTCGACGCGCCGGCGTCGGGCTCGGCCGGAGCGAGCAGCGTTGCCAGCAGCGGGTGCAGCCACGCCCGCCGCGCCGCCGACGGCCCGATCGCCGCGATGCGCGCGCGCGCGTCGGCAGGCACCGGCGTCGCCAGCCAGGCGCAGGCGAAGTGCAGCGCCAGCGCCAGCGGCTCGCCGAGGCGCAGCGCGGTGGCGCGTGCCGTCAGCTGGTCCCAGAACGCCGGATCGGCGCCGAAGTGGCGCAGGAGGCCGTCGATGTCGACGATGTCGCGCACGCGGTCGCGCGCCTCCGAGTCGTGGAACAGGTGCGCCGCGCTGTGCAGCACCTGGTCGGCCGGCTGCAGCACGAGCCAGCCCGGCCACGGCGACGGCTGCGCGCGTTCGAGCAGCCGCGCGGTGTCGACGGTGACCCGCGCCATCGGTGGCAGGATCGCGTGGTGCAGGTCGAGCTCCATCGCGTGTTGCGCGTGGTGCATCGGCGGCACCTCGTGGCTCCACTCGCGGTAGTAGCGCTGGT
>CBDUBX010000156.1:0-5944 GCA_965365495.1 uncultured Burkholderiales bacterium | reverse complement strand
CGGCCGTAGGCGATGTTGTATTCGACGGTGTCGTTGAACAGCACCGTGTCCTGCGGCACGATGCCGATCGCCGCGCGCAGGCTGGCCTGCGTGACGCGGCGGACGTCCTGGCCGTCGATCGTGATCGCGCCCGACTGCACGTCGTAGAAGCGGTACAGCAGCCGCGCGAGCGTCGACTTGCCCGCGCCCGACGGGCCGACGACCGCCACCGTCTTGCCCGGCGGGATGTCGAAGCTCACGTCGTGCAGGATGGTCCGGCCCGCGCGGTCGCCGTGCGCGCGGTCGTAGGCGAAGCCGACGCGGTCGAAGCGCACCGCGCCGGCCGAGACGACGAGCGCCGGCGCGCCGGGCGCGTCGTCGACTTCGCGGTCACGCTCGAGCAGCGTGAACATCTTGTCGAGGTCGGTCAGCGACTGCTTGATCTCGCGGTACAGCACGCCGAGGAAGCCGAGCGGGATATACAGCTGGATCATGAACGCGTTGACCATCACGAGGTCGCCGAGCGTCAACCGCCCTTCGGCGACGCCGAGCGTCGCGCGCCACAGCATCGCCACCAGTGCGACGGCGATGATCGTTTGCTGCCCGGCGTTCAGCAGGCTCAGCGTCGTCTGGCTCTTCAGCGCGGCGCGGCGCAGCCGTTCCAGGCCGTCGTCGTAGCGCCGCGCTTCGAACTCCTCGTTGTTGAAGTACTTGACGGTTTCGTAGTTCAGCAGCGCGTCGATCGCGCGCGAGTTCGCTTCGGAATCGATCAGGTTCATCTCGCGGCGGAACTTCATCCGCCACTCGGTCACGCCGAACGTGTAGCCGACGTAGGCGACCAGCGCCGCCGCGGTGATCCACGCGAACGCGGCGTCGAACTTCACCGCCAGCAGCGACAGCACCATCGTCACTTCGATCAGCGTCGGCACGATGCTGTACAGCGAGTACGACACCAGCGAATGCACCGCGCGCGTACCGCGCTCGATGTCGCGCGTCAATCCGCCGGTCTGGCGTTCGAGGTGGAAGCGCAGCGACAGCGCGTGCAGATGGCGGAACACCTGCAGACTGATGCTGCGTGCGGTGCCTTCCGTGGCTTTGGCGAAGACGAGCTCGCGCAGCTCGGTGAATACCGACGTCGACAGCCGCAACGCGCCGTAGGCGACGACGATGCCCACCGGCACGACGAGCAGTGCTGCCGCGCTGCCGGGGGCGATCGTCATCGCGTCGACGAGCTCCTTTAGCAGCAGCGGCACGCCGACGTTGGCGACCTTCGCGGCGACGAGAAACGCGAGCGCGATCGTCACGCGCCAGCGGTAACGCCACAGATAGGGCAGCAGCTTGGTCAGCGTGCGCCAGTCGGACCGCGGCCCGACGGGCGCATCGGAAGGCAACGCTCGAACGGTTCGGGCCAGACCTCGCATCGGCGGCGATTGTGGCCGGCGGCCGCGCGGGGCGTCTCGGCTGCCGGTGGCGGCCGGCGCGGGCGCTGCGCTTCAGCGGCGGTCGCGGTCGGGGTCGTCGCGCCGCGCGCCGATGAAGCGGCCGATCCATTCGGCGACCGTGCGGTGGTCGGCCGGCTGCGCGAGGCTGGCGAGCGCCGTCTCGACGGTCGGCGAGCCGATCCGCTCGCGACGCGCCCGCAACAGCGCCTCGACGAAGGCGGCAGGGTATTCCGGGTGGCCTTCGATGCCGAGCATGTTGCCGACGCGAAACATCGCCACCGGGCAATGCGGCGCCTGCGCCAGCAGCACGGCTCCCGCCGGCAGCCGCTGGACCTGGTCCTGGTGCATGTACGGCAGGCGGCAGCGGTCGAGCGGCGGCTGCATCCACGGCTCGGCGCGTTCGATCGTCATCTCGAGCACGCCGACGCCCCACCCCTGCGGCGAGCGCTCGACGCTGCCGCCCAGCGCCTCGGCGAGCGCCTGGTGGCCGAAGCAGATGCCGACGAACGGCGTGCCGGCATCGCGCACGTCGCGCAGGAAGCGCTTCAGGCCGTCGACCCACGAATGGTCGTCGTAGACCGAGTGGCGCGACCCGGTGCACAGCCAGGCGTCGCAGTCGTCGGGCGCGGTCGGCAGCCCGCCGTCGGCCACCGCATACCAGCGCAGCGTCGCATCGCGCAGCTGCGGTGCGAGCAGCGCGCCGAACATGTCGTGGTAGCCGCCGGCGATGTGCCGGTGTTCTGCCGCCACGTCGTCGCAGCCGAGCAGGCCGATGCGCATCGCTTCCGTCCTTGCGTCGGCGGTCAGATCGACAGCCGCAAGTGGAACGACTTCGGCCGCGTGAACGCCTCGAGCCCGAGGCGCGACAACGTGACGCCGCGGCCCGAGTCCTTGACGCCGGTCCACGCCAGCGCCGGATCGAGGTGGTCGCAGCGGTTCATGTACCAAGTGCCGGTTTCGACGCGGTCGCCGATGCGTCGCGCGGCGTCGACGTCGGCGGTCCAGACCGACGCCGTCAGACCGTAGCGGCTATCGTTCATCCGCTCGACCGCTTCGTCGTCGCCGGCGACGGACATGATGCCGACCGCGGGCCCGAAGGTCTCGTCGGTCATCACCGCCATCCGGTGGTCGACGTCGACCAGCACCTGCGGCGCGAGGTACGGCGTTCCGGCGCGGTCGGCGGCGAAGCCCGCGGCGTCGATCAGCGCTCGCGCGCCCATCGCGACGGCCCCTCGGACCTGCTCGCGGACGGCGTCGGCGGCGGCGGTGCGCACCAGCGGCCCGAGCGTGGTCTGCGGATCGAGCGGGTTGCCGAGGCGGTACCCGCGCGTCAACGCGACGAAGCGGTCGACGAACTCGTCGTAGACGTCGCGGTGGACGTAGATGCGCTCGACCGCGCAGCACGACTGGCCGGCGTTGAAGAATGCGCCGTCGACGAGGTTCTCGACCGTCGGCGCCAGCGCGGCGTCGGCGCGGACGTAGGCCGGGTCCTTGCCGCCGAGTTCGAGTCCGGTGCCGACGAAGCGGCCGGCGGCGGCGCGCTGCACCGCGTGCCCGCCGCCGACCGACCCGGTGAACGCGACGAAGTCGACGCGCGGATCGGCGATGATGCCCGCGACCTGGTCGTGGTCGAGGTGCAGCAACTGCAACACGCCGTCGGGCAGGCCCGCGGCGCGAAACGCTTCGGCATAGCGCTCGCCGACGAGCGGCGTCTGCTGCGCCGGCTTCAGCACCACAGCGTTGCCCGCCAGCAGCGCCGCGACGACGGCGTTGGCCGACGTCAGCCACGGGTAGTTCCACGGCGCGACGACGAAGACGACGCCGAGCGGCTCGCGGCGGATGCAGCGCTCGAAGCCGGCCTTCTCGCCGACGTCGACGTCGTCGAGCGCGCCTCGCTCGACGAGGTCGGCCAGGTGGCGCGTGCGCTCGGCCAGCCCGCCGCGGATTTCGAGCGGGCTGTGCGCGATCGGCCGGCCCATCTGCCGCGTGAGCTCGTCGCCGAGCACGTCGGCCCGCGCGACGCACCAGTCGACCATCCGCCGGCACACCGCCGCACGCTCGACGGCCGGCGTGCGCCGCCAGGCGCGCTGCGCCCGCACCGCCGCGGTCAGCGCGGCGTCGATCGCCGCCGGCGCGGCCGCGTGGCGTTCGTCGACGACCGTGCCGTCGATCGGGCTGACCGCGCGCAGCAGCGTCGTCACGCCGGCGTCACGTACGCGGCGGTCAAGCCGCCGTCGACGAGGAACTCGGTGCCGGTGACGTACGACGATTCGTCGCTGGCAAGGAACAGCGCGGCGCGGGCGATCTCGACTGCCTCGCCGAAACGTCCCATCGGGATGTGCACCAGGCGGCGTTGCTTCTTCTCGTCGGTATCCAGGAAGTCCATCAGCAGCTTGGTCTTCAGCGGCCCGGGGCACAGCGCGTTGACGCGGATGTTCTCGCGCGCGTGCAGCACCGCGAGCTCGCGCGTGAGCGACAGCACCGCGCCCTTGCTCGCGGTATAGGCGATCTGCGGCGTCGCCGCGCCGAGCAGCGCGACGAACGACGCGGTGTTGATCACCGACCCGCCGCCGGCTCGCCGCATTGCCGGGATGCCGTACTTGCAGCCGAGGAACACGCCCTTGGCGTTGATGTTCATCGTCAGGTCCCACACCGACTCGTCGGTGGTGACGGCATCGTCGTCGCGGCCGTGCATGATGCCGGCGTTGTTGAACAGCACGTCGAGGCGGCCGAACTCGCGCTCGGCGCTGTCGACCATCCGTTCGCAATCGGCGGCGCTCGACACGTCCGCGCGGCACGCGACGGCGCGCGCGCCGGCCCGCCGCAGCCGCTCGACGGTCGCCTCGGCGGCGCCCTCGTCGACGTCGACCGCGACGACCGCGGCGCCTTCGGCGGCGAACAGCAAGCTCGCCTCCAGGCCGATGCCAGCGCCCGCACCGGTGATCAGCGCCACCTTGTCGCTCAGTCTCATCGGTCAGATCCTCTCGAAGTAGCGCTGCCGTTCCCAGTCGGTGACGGCGAAGTCGTAGGCGCGCTGCTCGGAGCGGTAGAAGTGCAGGTAGTGCTCGACGACGTCGTCGCCAAACGCGCGCTTGGCGAAGTCGCTCGCCTCGAACAACGCCGCCGCCTCGGCCAGCGTGTACGGCACGCGCGGCAGGTCACGCGCGGCGTAGACGTCGCCGCTGAAGTGCGCCGGCGGCTCGATGCGGTTGTGCAGGCCGTCGAGCCCGGACGCCAGCGCCGCCGCCAGCGCCAGGTAGGGATTGCAGTCGGCGCCCGGGATTCGGCATTCAATGCGCAGCGCCTTGCCGCTGCCGACGATGCGAAACCCGGCGGTGCGGTTGTCGTAGCTCCACGCCAGCCGCGTCGGCGCCCAAGAGCCGTCGACGTAGCGCTTGTACGAGTTGATCGTCGGCGCGTAGAACACCATCACGTCGGGGACGTGGCGGATCCAACCGCCGAGGAACCAGCGGAATGTGTCCGATGCCTGCACCGGGCCGAGCGCCGTGTCGCCGGGAAACGCGTTCTCGCCGTCGCGCCACAGGCTCAGGTGGATGTGGCAGCTCGACCCCGCCTGGCCGGACACGGGCTTGGCCATGAACGTCACCGACAGCCCGGCAGCGTCGGCAAGCTCCTTCATGCACTGCTTGAAGACGACGTGGCGGTCGGCCATCGCCAGCGCCTCGGCGTAGCGCACGTTGACTTCGTGCTGCCCCGGGCCCCACTCGCCCTTCGAGTTCTCGACCGGCACGCCCGAGCGCTTCAGGTGGCGGCGGAACGCGGCGTGGAAGTCCTCGGTGCGGGTGCCCTGCAGGATGTGGTAGTCCTCGAGGTACCAGCCGCCGGCGGCCAGATTGCGATAGCCGCGCTCGTGCGCTTCGCGGTAGCTGGTGCGGTACAGGTAGTGCTCGAGCTCGGTCGCCGCGAACGCCTGATAGCCGAGCCCCTGCGCGGCGTCGACCTGGCGCCGCAGCAGCGACCGCGGCGCCACCGGCACGTAGTCGTCGGTCCGGCCGTCCTTCAGGTCGCAGAGCACGAACGCCGACTTGTCGAGCCAGCTCGCGATGCGCAGCGTGTCGAGGTCGGGAACGAGGTGGAAGTCGCCGTAGCCCAGCTCCCAGTTGGCGTAGCGGTAGCCGGGCACCGGCTCCATTTCCATGTCGGTCGTCAGCAGGTAGTCGCAGCCGTGCGCGCCGCCTTCGACGATGTCGTCGACGAACATTTCGGCATCGAAGCGCTTGCCGAACAACCGACCGTAGTGGTCGGTGAAGCCGGCGACGACGGTGTCGACCTCGTCGCGCGCGACGAGCTCGCGCAGCGCGTCGACGGTCAAGGTTCCTTTCGGGCGGGTGCTGTCGGTCAAGGCGCACTCCCTCGGCCGGCGAAGGGGTCCGGACCGCGCGGCCAGCATAGCGCCGAAGCGGCGGCGCCGTTCTTGGCGGGCCGCCGGGGCAGGTGTGCCTCAGGCGCGGCCGCCGGGCGCCGACAATGCGGCGGTTGCCGATGCCGCTACAGCGAGCCGA
>CBDUBX010000155.1:0-5986 GCA_965365495.1 uncultured Burkholderiales bacterium | reverse complement strand
TGATGTCGATCGAGAAGGACGTCGAGGAGCCCGAGAACTCGCCGCTGTTCCAGAAATACCCGGCGATCGCCGCCGACCATCACGTGACCGAGTTCGTCACCGACTACCTGCGGATGATGGTCTCGGGCAACCTGAACGCGCACGAGATCGAAAGCCTGATGGACAGCGAGATCGAAACGCACCACCAGGAAGAGCACGCGCCGGTCGCCGCGCTGCAGCGCATCGCCGGCGCGCTGCCGGCATTCGGCATCGTCGCGGCGGTGCTCGGCGTCGTCAACACGATGGGCTCGGTCGGCCAGCCGCCGGCGGTGCTCGGCGCGATGATCGGCTCGGCGCTCGTCGGCACGTTCCTCGGCATCTTCCTCGCGTACGGCTTTGCCGAACCGCTGGCGGGGCTGCTCGAGCAGAAGGTCGAGGACGCCGGCAAGGAACTGCAGTGCATCAAGACGACGCTGCTCGCGAGCATGCAGGGCTATGCGCCGCAGGTGGCGATCGAGTTCGGCCGCAAGGTGCTGTATTCGGGCGACCGGCCGAGCTTCCTCGAGCTCGAGAGCCACGTGAAGCAGAAGCGGGCATGACAGCCCCCAAGACGCCGAGTACGGCGTCGCCCCCCCGAGGGGGAGCGGCCGGCTTGGGGCGGCCCGGCGCCGGCCCGCGCTGGACCCGCCCGGGACCGACCATGCCGAACCAAATCGTCGCCGCCGCGATCGAGCCCTTGCACGGATCCGGCTCTGCCGGGCCGTCGCAAGAGCCCCCCCGGGGGGTGGCGAGGATCGCGGCGCCGCCGCGACCGCAGCATGGGGGCCCGTGATGGCCGGTGACGCGAAGAAGCTCCAGCCGATCATCGTCAAGCGGGTGAAGAAGGGTGGCCACGGCCACCACGGCGGCGCCTGGAAGATCGCCTACGCCGACTTCGTCACCGCGATGATGGCGTTCTTCCTGCTGATGTGGCTGCTCGGCAGCACGACCGAAGGCGACCGCAAAGGCATCGCCGACTACTTCTCGTCGCCGCTGAAGGTGTCGCTGCTCGGCGCCGGATCGGGCGCCGGCGACGCGTCGCACGTCGTCGCGGGCGGCGGCCAGGACCTGTCGCGCCAGACCGGCCAGGTCAAGCGCGGCGACACCGCGGCCGACCGCAGCGCCGTCAACCTGCACCAGCTGAAGGCCGAGCAGGCGCGCGCCGAAGTGGCGCGGCTCGAAGACCTGAAGACGCGCGTTCGCGAGCGCATCGAGAGCAACGCCCGGTTGCAGGCGATGGCGTCGCAGATGCTGCTCGACATGACGCCCGACGGGCTGCGCATCCAGATCGTCGACGCCGAGCAGCGGCCGATGTTCACGAGCGGCAGCGCCACGGTGCAGCCGTACATGCGCGAACTGCTGCGGGAGATCGGCGTCGTGCTCGCCGACGTGCCGAACCGGCTGACGCTCGAGGGCCACACCGACGCGCTGCCGTTCGCCGCCGGCGACCGCGGCTACAGCAACTGGGAGCTCAGCGCCGACCGCGCCAACGCGTCGCGCCGCGAGCTGCTCGAAGGCGGGCTGCCCGACGACCGCGTGCTGCGCGTGCAGGGGCTGGCGTCGGCCAACCCGTTCGACCGCACCGATCCGGGCGCGCCTTCCAACCGCCGCATCAGCGTCGTCGTGATGACGCGCGAGGCCGAGGAGCGCGTCTTCGCGGCGACGCCGCTCGGCGACTCGCCGGCGGACGGCGACTTCGGCATGGCGCCGCCGCCGCTGCCGCCGGTCGTCGTCGCGCCGCGATCGCCGGCTGCGGCAGTCGACGCACCGCCGTCGGCGGTCGCGGTCGCGCCGGCCACGCACGGCGTGGCGCGCGCCGCGGCGGCGGATTCAAGTGCCGCGACCGGCCACCGATAACCACAGCAGCGCCTGCCCTAGCGACTGCCCGCTTTCGCCATGAACACCACCGACCTGCGATTCCTGATCGTCGACGACTTCTCCACGATGCGCCGCATCGTCCGCGGCCTGCTCAAGGAGATGGGCTGCAACAACGCCGACGAGGCCGAGGACGGCGCGGTGGCGCTGCAGATGCTGAAGAACGGCCAGTTCGACTTCGTCGTCTCGGACATCAACATGCCGAACATGAACGGCTTCGACCTGCTGAAGGCGATCAAGTCCGACGCCGCGCTGAAGCACCTGCCGGTGCTGATGGTGACCGCCGAGGCGCGCAAGGAAGACATCGTCCTCGCCGCGCAGAGCGGCGCCGCCGGCTATATCGTCAAGCCGTTCACGAAGGCCACGCTCGAAGAGAAGCTGCAGAAGATCCTGCAGAAGCTCGCGGCGACCGCCTGAGCCCGGGGGACGACGATGAAGATCGATTCCGCCGCGACGCTGATGCCTGCGCTGCCGGTGCCCGACGCGCCGCTGCTGGTTTCGCCCGAGGTGTTCCACCAGATCGGCTCGATCACCCGCGTGCTGCACGACACGATGCAGCAGCTCGGCGTGATGCCGCGGCTGCAGCAGGCCGCCGACGGCCTGCCCGACGCGCGCAGCCGGCTGAACTACATCGCCAGCAAGACCGCCGACGCGGCCAACAAGGTCCTGAACTCGGTCGACCAGGCCAAGGTCGAGCACGCGGCGATCAGCACCACGACGCGCGACATCGCCGACGCCCTGGTCGCCGACCCGGTGAAGGCGGTGGCCAGCGGCCGGGTGCTGAACTTCGTCCGCGACGTCGAGGCGCGCACCGCGGCGATCGACGGCCACCTGACCGACATCATGATGGCGCAGGACTTCCACGACCTCACCGGTCAGGTGGTCGCCAAGGTCATCACGCTGGCCAACGACCTCGAGGACAGCCTCGTCAAGCTGCTGGTGCAGGTCGTGCCGCCCGAGCAGCGCGAGCGCGTCGACCCGGGCATGCTCAACGGCCCGGTCGTCGACCCTGCCGGCCGCACCGACGTCGTCGCCGACCAGGGCGAGGTCGACGACCTGCTCGCGAGCCTGGGGTTCTGACGCCGGCGCGGCGGCGCGCATCGCCGCCGCCGGCCGCCTGACCGCCCCGCCGGGGCGCGGAAGTCGCCCCGGTTTTCGCCGCTTATCGCGGTCAAGCCGCGGCCGGGCGCCGGCACCATGGCGAGGCCCCTGAACGGGGCGCCCGAGCCATGGCCGACTCCGCCCAAGACCGCAAGCTACCCGCCACCGAACGCAAGATCCGCAAGGCGCGGGCCGACGGTCAGGTGGCGCGGTCGCGCGACCTCGGCCACTTCGGCGCGATCGCCGTCGGCGTCGCGCTGCTGACCGCGCTCGGACCACGGCTGGCCGGCGGCACCGGCGCGATGCTGCACGACGCGCTGGTGTTCGACGCGCAGCAGCTGGCCGATCCGGCGCGAATGCCCGAGCGGCTCGGCGCGCTGGCGCTGCAGGGGCTGCTCGTGCTGGCGCCGCTGTTCGGCCTCGTCGTCGCCGTCGCCGTCGCGTCGAGCCTGCTCGTCGGCGGCTGGAACTTCACGCTGAAGCCGGTGACGCCCGACATCACGCGGATCAACCCGCTGGCGGGCATCAAGCGGCTGCTGTCGGTGCAGCAGCTGACGAACACGCTGAAGGCCTGCCTGCTCGCGGTGCTGCTCGGCGCGATCGGCGGGCTGTACCTGCAAAGCCACTGGAGCGGCTACGTCGAGCTGCTGGCGATGCCGCTGCCGGCAGCGCTGTCTGCCGGCAGCGACCTCGTTTCGGGCGGCCTGCTGCTGGCCACCGGCGTGCTCGCCGCGTTCGCGCTCGTCGACGTGCCGCTGCAGAAGCGGCTGCTGCAGCGCCAGCTGCGGATGACCGTCGAGGAGATGAAGAAGGAATACAAGGACATGGAAGGCAACGCCGAGGTCAAGGCGCGCGTCAAGCAGCGGATGCGCGAGTTGTCGAGCAAGCGGATGCTCGCCGCGGTGCCGCTGGCCGACCTCGTCGTGATGAACCCGACGCACTACGCTGTCGCGCTGAAGTACGACGACGCGACGATGGCCGCGCCGAAGGTCGTCGCCAAGGGCGCCGACTTGCTGGCGCTGCGCATCCGCGACCTGGCGCGCGACGCCGGGGTGCCGGTGCTGCAGGCGCCGCCGCTGGCGCGCGCGCTGTACACGCACGCCGAGCTCGACGCCGAGATCCCGGCGCGGCTGTTCTCGGCGGTGGCGCAGGTGCTGGCCTGGGTCTACCAGCTGCGCGACGCCGTCGCCGCGGGCCGGGCCGCGCCGGCCCAGGAACCGGTGCCCGACGTGCCGGCCGACCTCGACCCGCTGCAGGCCGCCGGCCGCAAGGACGCCTAAGTGAACGCCTTCGTCGCCCGACTCAACGGCTGGCTCGCGCCGCGCGGCGGCAACGGTGCCAACGCCGCCAAGGCGCTGGTGCTGCCGGCCTTCGTCGTGATGATGCTCGCGATGATGGTGCTGCCGCTGCCGAGCTTCGTGCTCGACCTGCTGTTCACCTTCAACATCGCGCTGGCGCTGACGGTGATGATGGTCAGCGCGCAGATGGTCAAGCCGCTGGACTTCGCGGCGCTGCCGACGGTGCTGCTGGTGACGACGCTGCTGCGGCTGAGCCTGAACGTCGCGTCGACCCGCGTCGTGCTGATGGACGGCCACACCGGCCCCAGCGCCGCTGGCCACGTCGTCGAGGCGTTCGGCAACTTCCTGATCGGCGGCAATTTCGCGGTCGGGCTGATCGTCTTCGCGATCCTCGTCGTCATCAACTTCGTCGTCGTCACCAAGGGCGCCGAACGCATCGCCGAGGTCGGCGCGCGCTTCGCGCTCGACGCGATGCCGGGCAAGCAGATGGCGATCGACGCCGACCTCAACGCCGGGCTGATCGACGAGAAGATCGCGCGCCAACGCCGCGCCGAGGTCGCCGAGGAGGCCGATTTCTTCGGCTCGATGGACGGCGCGAGCAAGTTCGTCCGCGGCGACGCGATGGCCGGCCTGCTGATCCTGTTCATCACGATCGTCGGCGGCTTCGTCATCGGCCTGGCGATGCACGGCATGGACGCCGGCCAAGCGGCGTCGAGCTACGTCACGCTGGCGGTCGGCGACGCGCTGGTCGCGCAGATCCCGGCGCTGCTGATCTCGGTGGCGTCGGCGATGGTCGTGTCGCGCGTCGGCAAGGAGCAGGACATCGGCACGCAGATCGGCGGCCAGGTGTTCGAAAGCCCGCAGGCGCTGGCGGTCGCCGCCGGCGTCGTCACGCTGCTCGGCCTGGTTCCGGGGATGCCGCACCTCGTGTTCCTGATCGTCGCCGGCGGGCTCGGCGCGTTCGCGTGGCAGCTCGCGCGGCGACAGAAGCACGCCGCGTTGCAGCGCGAGCGCAGCAGCCGCCCCGAGGTCCAGCCGGCGAGCGCCGAAGCGAGCTGGGACGACCTGACGCCGGTCGACACGCTCGGCCTTGAGGTCGGCTACCGGCTGATCGCGCTCGTCGACAAGCAGCGCCAGGGCGACCTGCTGATGCGCATCAAGGGTGTGCGCAAGAAGTTCGCGCAGGACGTCGGCTTCCTACCGCCGCCGGTGCACATCCGCGACAACCTCGTCGAGCTCAAGCCGGCCGCCTACCGCGTGACGCTGCGCGGCGCGGTCGTCGGCGAGGCCGAGGCGATGCCGGGGATGCTGCTGGCGATCAACCCCGGCGGCGCGACGCAGCAGCTGCCCGGCGCGCGCACGATCGACCCGGCGTTCGGCCTGCCGGCGGTGTGGATCGACGAGCGCCACCGCGAGATGGCCCAAATGGCCGGATTTACGGTCGTTGATTGCGCCACCGTCGTCGCCACCCACCTCTCACACTTGATGCAGGTGAACGCGGCGCGATTGCTGGGCCGGGTCGAGACCCAGAACCTCGTCGAGCATGTCACCAAGCTGGCCCCCAAGCTGATCGAGGACGTGGTGCCCAAGATGGTCGGGATCGCGACGCTGCAGCGCGTGCTGCAACTGCTGCTCGAAGAAGGCGTGCACATCCGCGACATGCGCTCGATCGTCGAATGCCTGGCCGAGCACGC